>NZ_JBTOOE010000010.1:0-156676 GCF_054786815.1 Pseudoneobacillus rhizolycopersici
AGTGCTGCTCCACCTGTGATGATTACCCATGCAAGTGCTGCTCCACCTGTGATGATTACCCATGCAAGTGCTGCTCCACCTGTGATGACTATCCATGTCAATGCTGCTCACGATGTGACGACTATCCTTGCAGCTGCGATGACGATGATGATGATTAAAAACCTAGATCCTTTTCGATCTAGGTTTTTACCCATACAAACAATTGGGTCATCCTTCGAACTAACGAATGGTGCCTGTCACCACTCTCTACTATTTTTGCACAAGTTTTACCATTAAGTTGGCAATGGCGTGTTGTTCCTCGGGTGATGCGACATTCCAGAGGTCTGATAGAATTTTGTTTTCAGGAATATCAGGAGTGACATTTTCCGATAAATAATTTCCTATTTCATAAGCCAGATCGGAAATGACTTCTTGGGATAACCCCTCTTTTCTCCCTTCCTCTAATCGATCGCTTAAAAAAGATTTCCATTGATCAAAACTGTTGATATCGTTCATATCCATGCCCTCCTCGAAAAATGAAATTCGGAGTAATGTACACTACATTCTATAATGTAACCAAATAACTTATATTTCTCATATCTACGACTAAAGTTCATTATTTAGTCAAACATTCTTGGAAATAACAGGAGAGACTTTACTTTAGTTGCTCGCTCAAGAAGGCGGTATTTTTGGAAATGTAACATCCTCTATTGGATTTACAAATCCTTAGGTCATTTTTATCCTGGCTCGGGGAGGTATTGTGCCCCCCTAAAATGAAACAAGCCTAATCCCTCGATTCAATGGAGGAATTAGGCTTGTTTTGTTAAAAATTTTAGCAAATTGGATTAAAAATCTGCTCTACCTGGAGTTCTAGGGTATGGAATCACATCTCTGATATTGGTCATACCGGTAATGTACATGATGAGTCGCTCTAGGCCAATTCCAAAGCCGGAATGCTTCGTGCCGCCGTATTTTCTCAGTTCCAAATACCATTGATATTCTTCGCCTGATAAACCGACTTCTTCCATTTTCTTGGCCAGTACTTCTTCGCGCTCTTCACGCTGGCTACCGCCAATTAATTCTCCGATGCCTGGTACGAGTAGATCCGTTGCGGCAACCGTTTTACCGTCTTCATTCATGCGCATATAAAAGGCCTTGATATCTTTTGGATAATCGGTAATGAAGACTGGTTTTTGATAAACAGTTTCACAAATATAGCGCTCATGCTCGGTTTGTAAATCAGTGCCCCAGCTTACCGGATACTCAAACTTCACATCCGCTTTTGATAAAATCTCAATCGCTTCTGTATAAGTAATCGTTGCAAAATCAGATGAAACGGCATGGTTTAATCTTTCTAATAACTCTTTATCTATGAATTGATTAAAGAAGGCCATTTCCTCCGGTGCATTTTCAAGAACATAGTTAATGACATATTTCACCATATCTTCGGCAAGTACGATGATATCTTTTAATTCGGCAAAAGCCATTTCAGGCTCGACCATCCAAAATTCTGCTGCATGTCGCGCAGTGTGTGAATTTTCGGCGCGGAATGTTGGTCCGAATGTATAAACATTACGGAATGCAAGTGCAAATGCCTCTGCTTGTAACTGTCCACTCACGGTAAGGTTCGTACTCTTTTTAAAGAAATCTTCATTAAAGTCTACTTGGCCTTCCTCATCTTTTGGCGGGTGGTTTAGGTCGATTGTGGTAACTCGGAACATTTCCCCAGCACCCTCTGCATCACTTCCGGTAATGATAGGCGTTTGTACGTTGATGAATCCTTTTTCTTGGAAAAATTGATGCAACGCAAATGAAATTAATGAGCGCACCTTAAACACGGCAAAGAAGGTATTTGTCCGCGGTCTTAAATGGGCGATTGTTCTTAAATATTCGAAAGAATGGCGCTTCTTTTGAAGTGGGTAATCCACATGCGAAGTCCCTTCAATCTCAATTTTCGTTGCTTTGATTTCAAATTTTTGATTCGCATTTGGTGTTAGCAATAGCGTTCCTTCAACGAGAATACTTGAGCTGATAGGAAGTTTGCTCACTTCTTGATAATTTTCTAACGAATCTTCCATGACGATTTGGACGTTTTTAAAAAAGGTCCCGTCGTTTACTTCGATAAAACCAAAAGCTTTTGAGGCTCTAATGGTCTTGACCCAACCAGATAAACGAACCAATTGGCCATCGTATTGATCGGTTTGCGCATATAATTCTTTGACTACAACGCTTGTTGACATAATTGTTATCTCTCCTTTTTTCTGCAATAAAAAAAACCTTCCACCCCTAAAAAAAGGGACGAAAGGTTTAGCTTCCGCGGTACCACCCAAATTGTCATAAAGACCAGCTCTACTATGTATGATTCATACCCCAGCTGTAACGTCCTGGTCACGTCTAAGCCTACTCTTTGTTCGACACAAATTTCGGTTAGAAACTCCGAGGTGTTCTTCATACATGCCTCCTCACCAGGCTCCCACCACCCCCGGCTCGCTAACGATTCCAGCACATACTACTCGTCCTCATCAAAGTCATTCATATATAGGATTTAAAACACATTTTAGCATGAAAAATCGAGAATCTCAAGTGCGTAGCGAAGGTGATTAGTGATGGTGCCTGTCACCAATCTCCTAATATTTAGGAGATTGGTGACAGGCACCATCATCCTAGTTTTTGTCAGGAGTTGATTCGTCCGCGTGATTTTTCTTTGTACATTTCGGTGTCGGCGTGTTCAAGTATTTGGTCGACGGTTATGGGATCGCCTGGCTGATAGTGGTATAGCCCGTGTGAAGCTGAGATAGGGATTGGTTGTGGCAAACAATGGCTAATGGATTCCATTTCATGTTTGATACGTTCCCAATTAGATTCTACTTCGGCGATGGTTTTGTTTTTACAAAGAAGAATGAATTCGTCTCCGCCAAGTCTAAACAATATATCAGTAGTACTAATATGATTTACTATTATTTGACTTACTATTTTTAATAGTTCATCCCCAGCTATATGCCCCTTTTGGTCGTTAACTTGTTTCAAATGATTGACGTCAATGAAACACAAGACAAATTCCTCTTGTTTTAATAAAAGCTGATGGAGTTGTTGAATGCCTGCACGCCGGTTCATCACCCCTGTTAGCACATCAGTTGACGCGTGTTTAAATAGTTCTTCTTCCGCCTGCTTCAAATCAGTAATATCTGAAACTCCGATCAACAGGCACCGAGTCTCGAGATAATCTACTAATTCAAAATTCAACATGGCCCATCTTGTTGCATTCGAAATCGTTTGCAATTGCTTTAAAACGTTTTCAATCGTTTCCCCTTTTTGAAGGCGCTGAATCATATCGATCATTTCATCATGGCTGTCAAAAAGAAAGCAGCCATTGAGCTCAGCAACATCTTCCTTTTGGTAATAGTCCAAAGCTTGTTTATTTGCAAGTTCAATTTTAAAGGATTGAGTATTTATTAGAATCAAAGGTGAGGGATTCATATTAAACAATCGATAAAAACTTTCTTCTTTGGCTTTTATTTTACACTGATTAAAATAATCCCTTTTTCGGTAAGAATAAAACGTGAAGGATATGACAAAAGCAACGCCAATCGTGCCCGTCGAATTAATTAGTTTCATAATAAGCGAAGTGTAACTACCTTTATTAAGAAAAACTAAACCCAAAACAAACATGATCTGAATAGTCAATAAGATGATGGCAAACATCTTAGGGCGAAGGGGAAAAATAACAGCAACTGCAATTAAAATCATCGAATAGGCTGTAATATTGCCTGTTAGCAACTGGCTATTAATAGAAGCAGCTACCCCTAAAAGTAAATAAGTAAGAACATAGAAATGAACAATCAAACCATGATTTGTTTGAGTTCTGTACTTAAGCATCCAAACATAGACCAAAGATACAGCAAAACCAATGAAGTGGATGGCGGCAAGATTCACTCGAAAAACAAAATGATTCACATTATCCAAAAGGAACAAATCCACAACCACAAACAAAGGATACGTAAAAATCAACAAATAAGAAACCATCTTCAAGCGACTAAACATAATCTGATAGTTAAATTGGACAAAGTCATTTTCTTTCATTGGATATGCCCCTTCTATACAAAACCATCTAAAAAATCTCAAATGTATTTTAGCATATTCAGGTGCCTGTCACCAATCTCCTATTTTTTGGTTTAAACTGTCAATAATTCGGATGGTGACAGGCACCCTTACTGAATAATATAATTTAAAGTGTGTTTGTTAGAGTTTTAGATTAGGAGATGTTTTCTGTGATTTCTATTCTTCTTGCGGATGATCATACGATGGTAAGGGCGGGTATTAAGTTGTTGATTAATAGTCAGCCGGATATGAGAGTGTTATATGAAGCTGATAATGGCGAGGATGTTGTTCAGATTGCTTTGAGTAAGGAACCGGATATTGTGATTATGGATTTAAATATGCCAAAGAAAAATGGCATCTTAGCGACGAAGCAAATAACTGAGGCAAATCGGGATATAAAAGTGATTGTGCTAACAATGCATGAGGGGAAGGAATATCTTTTCAAATTGTTGGAGGCAGGTGCCTCTAGTTATCTCTTAAAAAGCCACGATGCATTTAACCTGATTGAGGCTATTCGGATAGTTCAGAGGGGCGAAGTGTATTTATATCCAAATGCAACGAAATTACTCTTAGAAGACTATATTAAAAAATCAAGTAAAACAAACGAAGATGATATAAATCTCCAAAGTCTAACAGGGCGCGAACAGGAGGTTTTATCCTATTTAGCAAAAGGTTATTCGAATCGTGAAATTGGAGAAATTCTTTTTATTTCTAATAAAACAGTTGAATCCGATAAATACAAAATTATGGATAAATTAAATCTAAAAACACGCCCTGACCTTGTTAAGTATGCACTTAAAAATGGATTTTTGGACTTTGATTAACCTATTTCAATCCTTGTGGCTTGAAAAAAAAGTTTGTTAAAACCTACTTCAATAGTAGGTACTTGTTTTTTAAAACTACCGATACTCCTCTTTCTTTTGTAGCAAATCCCATTCCATTGGAGTTTTAGTTAATGGGATTTTTTTATAAATAGTATTTTTATATATTTTATCATCTTAGTTCTTGGATGGATAACCTATGTTTCTCGTGTGCCGGAATAAGCTTATATGTGCTCTTTCCTCCTAAAAATCTCATTAATATTCGGTTGTTCTCACTGCTAATCTCCTAATTTGTTCCGGCTTTTATTTCTTTATGATTGATTTCCATCCAAATACTATGCAAAATTCGATACCACCCTTAGCCAGTATTCCGATTTGATTATTTTATTGCATCTAGTTAAATATAGGAAATCTCCCCATCAAAAATAGGAAA
The DNA here is from genome assembly GCF_054786815.1 of Pseudoneobacillus rhizolycopersici. Lineage (NCBI taxonomy): Bacteria > Bacillati > Bacillota > Bacilli > Caryophanales > Bacillaceae > Pseudoneobacillus > Pseudoneobacillus rhizolycopersici. The sequence goes on from NZ_JBTOOE010000010.1 coordinate 5,332, forward strand.
AATTCCCTAGATTCCCTTCTCCCTCTAGGAGATAATACCCACATAAAATAATTTTAATAACAAAATCTTTTGTATAATTTACACTAGCTTGTTTCATTTTAGATACTCTTCTGTTTAATAGAGATTGAGAAACGGAAACGTAATGAATTAGAGGACAGTTTTTGATCAAAGCTGAATTACAAGAGCAAATGTAGAAAAATGAACCCTACTACAGAAAAAGGGGCGTGAGGATATTTGGCCTATATTTTAATAAAAGATCCAAAACGAATCGCACAAATTTCTCTGACAGGACTATCGGAAGAATCACTAGATATTATTCATCAACATAAAAAGCAACTATTCCCGATCGTATCCTTAATTGTAGACGAATTGTATGAAGAGATTTATCAAGAACCTACCCTAAAAATGATTATTGAGGATCATTCTTCTTTAGAAAAGTTAAAGTTTTCTCAACATAAGTATTTAATACAGGTGTTCGAACCAGTGATCGATGAAATGTATGTCCAAAACCGATTGCAGATTGGGAGAGTACATTCGCGTATTGGATTAGATTTACCTTGGTATATTTCTACCCAACGCCGTCTAATTCAAACGATTTCGAATCATCTTTCAAGATGGTTGCCCAATGAGCGGGCACTCTCCCTTCTAAATGCCATACATGCCCTTTTAAACTTTGATATGCAATTAACCGTTGATGCATACAATGAGATTGAATTGGATAAAGCACAATTCCCTCTTCGATATGAATTTAGGCATTTACAGAAAAAATCAGGCCTGGTAGAGGAGGACTTTGTTAATCTTGAAAAATTCAGTGGTTTTTTGACCTTTCAAATTGATGAAGTGTTTAAAAGTTTTGAAAAAGCACTAATTGCTCGAACCAGCACAGGGAGCGAGTTTTTATCATTTTTGACAAAATTAATGCCTTATATGAAAAACTTTTTAAAGCAATTTTTTCAAGATAGGGTATATCGGGACGAGGCACTTTATTACCGAATCATTAGGGATTGGAGTCGTCAATTAATTGATAATCGTGTCTCTGACCAAAAACTCACTTTAATAGTTGATACGCTAAATGAAGTTTTGAGGGAATCTTTTATCATAAGAGGTGTACAAGGAAAAAAGGAATATATTAATTTTCTTACCTCGTTTGAACGTTTTACGAGATTTACCCTTGCGATTATGAAAGAAATCCTTAACCCTTATAAATATTTACATACCTATAGCTTTCTAAATATATACTCCTATGAAATCGATATGATTGATTTTGGAAAATTAACATGGATGGACGAAAAAGCCAAGCAACTGCTCTCCTCCAGGGAGGTAGATATATCGGAATTATCAGGAAAGCGTTGTTACGAACTTTTTTATTATCGGGTGACCCCATGCATAGGCTGCCCAGCTAGAGGGCATCACAAGGAATCTTTGCTGACCCACTATGATAACGGAACAGTCTCCCGCTATTATAAAACTTGGCGATTACCCCAGTCCCGAATTGCCGAATTGAACCATCGAATATTAGTAAGTCAGGATATCACAGAAGAGGCAAAGATTACATTTGACACCATTGAGAGCCTACTTGACCTAGCTGAGTTTCGAGACGATGATACCGGACAACATGTTAGTAGGATTGGATTATTTGCAGGCAAACTAGCCGAATTAGCTGGCTTTGATGAAAAGTTCATCCAAGACATTACGATTGCAGCACGATTCCATGACATAGGAAAAGTCGGCATTCCTGATTCTATTCTCAACAAACCAGGAAAACTTTCAAGCGAGGAATGGGAATCAATGAAAACCCATGTCCAAATCGGCCATCAAATCCTTTCCAAGCTAGACATGCCTGTCATCCAAATGGCATCCCGAATTGCCAACACGCATCACGAAAGATGGGACGGAAGCGGCTACCCATCTCAACTAAAAGAGGAGGAAATACCAGTCGAAGGAAGAATTGTCTCTATCGTCGATGTATTCGATGCCCTACTTTCAAAAAGAGCCTATAAGGACCCCTTTCCACCAGAAAGAGTAAAAAGAATCATCCAAGAAGGAAAAGGTACTCACTTTGACCCTACCATAACCAATCTATTTCTCTCGATGTGGGACGAATTCCTCGCCCTATACTTGGAGCATTCGGAAGAGGTGTTGGTGTCAAGTTAGGCAAGTGTACCTTTATTCATAGAAATCATATAGGGAAATTGGTTTAGATAAAAGAGAAATAACATCCTTCGGAAAGTACGGTGGTAATTTGAAAAGGTCGATTATTACAAGATTATCATGGTTAATTGCTTTAGTAACACTTATTAGTTTATCGGTTATTTCATTTACGAATTATCAAATTACATACTCAAACGTGAAAAAGGCAGCAGGTATAGAATTAATTGGTTGTGCCAACATCACCACTGGATTGCTTACGGAATTAGAGATTAATCAACTTAATAACCTTACTTCAAATCAAGCAGAAGAATTGGGTAGAAAAATTAGTTGGACGATTGAACATAAACCGATTTTCGAGAACCAATATATTTTATCTCTTGATGGAAAGATTATTGTTGTAGATACATTTTCGCAAAATCAAGGCATTGAAGTCGGTGATACTTATAAAGTAGATTCCAAAATATTAAAGAAGATTCAGGAAGAAAAACAACCAATCTTTTCGGATGTATACAAATTTAAAGGTTTGGAACGTATGACAGGCTATGCTCCGATTTTTGAAAACCATGATCAACATGGTGAGGTGGTAGCCATTAGTGCGATTGACTTTGATGCGAAAATTTTGTCGGAACGGACATGGAGCATGGTATCATCGACCATCGTAGTAGGGATCCTTTCGTTACTATTAACGGGTACAATTATTATTCTGTATGTCCGAAAAACGATTCTTCCTTTAAGAGAATTAACCTCTTATACAGAAACAATCGCAAACGGGGATTTAACCATTAAGCCAGAAAAGTTAAAGGCTAGGGGCGAAATCCAATTGTTAAATGATAATTTTAACAAGATGGTAACTAATTTGAAACAGGCATTAATACAAACATCTTTTACATCAAGGGAATTAGCCGCGTCTTCGGAAGAACTATCAGTCAGCACAATCGAAGTGACAAAGATTGGTGATAAAGTAGCCCAAACCTTCAAGGAAGTGGCGGAACACTCCCTAAACCAAACTAGGGATGCAGAGAAAATTTCAGATGTATTTCAGCATATAACAAATCAAACGAAAATCATCACCAATCAGGTGCAATCAACATCAACAGAATCGTTTGAAGTCTCGACTAAAGCAAATCAGGGAAATTCAATCATTATCGATTCCATGGAGGAAATGAACAATATCCATGACAGTACGAATAATATTTTTCAAACGATGACTATGTTACAAGAGAGAGTCAATCGCGTAAATGACATCCTTACCATAATCAAAAATATAGCAAGTCAAACCAATTTATTGGCTCTAAATGCCTCAATCGAAAGCGCCAGAGCTGGCGAACACGGCAAAGGATTTTCAGTTGTGGCGAACGAGATTCGAAAGCTAGCTGAAGCGACCTCCCAAAGTGTCGAAAGCGTAAACAGTATCTTGTTGGAAATGGAACAAAAAACCTCTGAAGCTCTTGAACTTACTAAAATCGGAAAGGATACTGTTGATATTGGAATTGAAAAAGTTAAACTTGCAGGTAAAGCTTTTAATGAAATCAAAGAATACACACAAAAAGTAAGTGGTGATGTTTCACAGATTCATTCCACAATAACCAATATTCAAGAAGAAATTGAAAACGCAAATGAGCAAATTGAACGAATTACTTCCGTTTCGCGAGAAATTTCAATGCAAATGGAGCAGGTAGCAATTGCTTCAGAGCATCAAAATCTCTCAATGGCTGAGACAACAGCCTCCATCCAGATGTTAGTCCAACTTGCCTACGAGATGGAACGCCGATCCAATCAATTTAATATTGAGGAAGAATAAACGAAGAATTGTTTACTTTTTGGGCCATTCTATTTTTTCGCTCATATCTATTATTTTAATAGAACACCTTATTCAAAGCGATTAAATGAGTCCATTACTTTGTTTTCATAGCCATTTATATTAGAAACAAATGAAATATTCAAGAAGGACAGCCACTGTAATAGCAGCTGTCCTTCTCTTATGTTGTTACCCTAGAATTAATTGAAATGTTCCCTTTGAGGTATGAACATCCACACATGTCTGGTTATCTAAAACCTGCAGACCTTGGCTGACAATTGGGGGATTCATTGTTAATTCTGTCCCCCAATTTGACCTATTGACTAGATAAATTCCGTTAGTTAAGTTTAAGAATTCACTAACTGATGCTTTGGCGAGTTCATCAAGTTCTGTTAGTTCTTCCTCTGCATGCTTCGAAGCTATATAAAGGAGCATTTCTCTATCGGCGGAAATAGTTGTATTAAGGGGGGATTCCCCAATGATTTCTTGGTATACTACCCAATCTCCATTTAGATTTTCATTTTGTTCGGAAACCTCAAGGTACACCTCATCGTCAATAAAGCGATACATATTTTTAGTAAAAAGGGAAAGATATTTTCCGTAAGTTAACTTTCTCTCTTCATCATGGAAAACATTTTCTATCAATGCATCGATACTACCAATCTTTATCGCTTCAAACTGTTCATCCGAAAGACTATTTTCTTTTTTATAGTTATTTAAAATCGACTCGAACTGCCCAATTGTCATATAGCCACGGTCAACAAGCGCTTGTGCTAAAAATAAGTGTTTTTGCTTCTGTTTTGAAACGAGTGCATCAACTTGATCATTAGTTAAGTAGCCAAGCTCAATAGCAATTTCACCAAATCGTTTATCCATCTGTTTTTGCTTTTCATGGACGTCTGCAACCTGAACCGCTGTCATGAAACCCTCGTCTACAGCAATAACCCCAAACTTCACATGAACCGATTTCTCAAATTCAAGCGCATCAGTCAGTTGTTCCCTTGTAATAAACCCATGATTTAATAAATAATGCCCAAAGAATTGACTAAACATTTACCTTTCCCTCCCTCAAAACCTTTTCAACAATTTGCTGGATTGCTTCGAAGGAGATAGGCTTCTGAATAAAATCATAGGCACCGTTTTGTAAGGCATTTTTTAATAGATTGTTAGTCCCAACCGATGATGCCATGACCACCTTTACCTCCGGATGAATGGACTTTATCTCTATTAAAGCCTCAATGCCGTCTTTGTCTGGCATAACAATGTCCATAAAAATTAAATCCAAATTATTTGTTTTTGCGACTTCAACAGCAACATTTCCATTTTCAGCTTCCATAATTTCGAGACAATGACACTTTTCTAACGCTTCTTTAACTTTTTTCCGAATTAATACAGAATCATCACATATCAATACGCGCAAATTATTCTCCATGCGGTTCACTCCTCTAATAAATATACACATAATATTTCGACAAATTCATTCATATCCCTTCCTTAATTTCGAAAAATCCCGACAAAACATGAGTCTTTTTTCCTGTTCTATCTTCGACATCATCAGGCACAAAGTTGGACGTAAATCAGAGTGTCAATACACATTTTTTATCATCTAGACACATTAAACCTACACCTATAAAATGAAACTATAAGCTTTTTTCGTGTGAATTTTTAAGGAACTTGGTGAGGATTGTGTCAAAGGTTACTTTTATGAGGGGGACTGAGATTGTTTGGAAAAAACATTTTCCTGGTTACCCCAGTTTCACTCTAAAGAATAATATTATCTTCGGAAAAGTTGGTGGGATGCTAGTTGGAATTCATCCAAATTCAGGAGATGTGTTATGGAATTTTACCTATAAACATAACGGTTATAGCAATATAGAATCAGATTTTGATGATTATATTTACGCAATTAATAATTTCGGGGAGCAATTGGGAGCACAGGAAAATGGCGCTTCTCTTTCCTGTATAGATAGAATAACAGGAGATATTAAATGGGAGAAAACCTTTCCAAACCCAATAAGACTTCCTGCTGTTTCCGGAATTGACGAAGTAGCCGTCGCAACCCACGGTGTTATAATCGTTTTAGATAAAGAAACAGGTATACAAAAGTGGACCCTACCATTTAAAGGGAAAAATCCAACCTTTTTAGCAGCATATAAAGACACCATTCTTTATATGATAAATAACTCTATTTTTATGATTGGCATGAAATCGGGATTGATTTTGAACAAAGTTGGTTTCTCTCAACCACTGCGAAAGGTTGTTCTATCAAAAGATCATTTGGTTCTAATCGGTGGTGAAGTCACTGAGATGAATGGTATGTTTGAAGATCAATACATTGAAGCAATTAGTTTAAAAACTTTCAAAAGTACCCCACGTGTGCTAGCTCTAAATGAGGGAGAATCGATTGAGGAAATTGTCAATCAAGCTCTCATCCTACTGAATAATGACAAGCTTATATGCAAGTCTCTTTCAGGGGAAATAAAGTGGGTAAGAAAATTGCGCTTTGAAGACAAATTTATTCTTTCACATGAATGTGATATCATTTTCCTGAAGGACGGGCCAACTCTTTATGCCCTAAGCTCAGAAAACGGGGAGGAGTATTGGACTGTAAGCATGAAAACTTCGGCCACACTCAGTAAGCCGTTTATATATAAAGGATTGGTTCATGATTTTTTAATTAATTAAGTGTCTGCAACTTCTGAGGTTCGACAAACCTCGGTGTTGCAGGCACTTTATTTTTTATCTCAGCGTTTAGTTTAGGAACCTTTGAATCCCATAGCCTTTAGAAGTACCGAGTAGCTTCTGGTCTGTATCTTTTGAAACAAATGGGTTTAATTCTGACATTTCCTCTAGAGAGTACAAGTTAAAAAATCATAATTTCTAAAGAATATGTGAAGAAAATGTGAATTTTTTAAAACAAAATATAGGAGATTAGCAGAAAATTAAGGTAAACTCACCATTAAAAGGAGTTAGGTAATAAAATATTCGTCATCTGTTTCTTTCAGAAAATCTATCATCCTAATTTCAGAATCTAACATTTTGAATATTGGAATTTTTTTAACATAGAACAAATGTTAAACTACTAATAATATCAAAATTTTCGACAAAATGTGAACTAACTCTAGAAGCAATTTTAATGCGTAGTCGAAATAAGTTTGACTAAAGAGATGGGGGATTCAGTCATCATGGAATGGAAAAAGTTTAAATTAAAGAAAAAAGAAAAGACGAAGTCTAATACGAAAATGACCATTAGGAAGAAGTTGCTGGGTGGTTTTGGTATCGTTTTATTTTTAATGTTACTGGTCGGTGGATTTGCGGGCTATCAGTTATTAAAAGTGAACGAGAATTATAAGGAGTTAATGGAGGAGAAGGTTTCCCAATTAATCACTGTAAAGGATTTAAAGCAAGAGGTTGCCAATCAAACACTCGCAACACGTGGATATTTAATCTCGAGTGACTCAGAATATTTATCCCAATATGATATGTCAATGACAGTCTTTGAAGCTACTTATGCAGAAATAGTTGATAAAGCTAAAGAAGGTAAAGAAAAACAATTACTAGCAGATCTACAAACTGCCTATGAAAATTACCAAGCCATTATTAAACAATCGATTGAATTAAAAATGGCAGCCGATGAAGAAGCTTATATTAATTTAATGAGCACAAGTGGCACTGAGGCTGAAGCTCAATTTATGGCGGTCGTAGACGAATTAGTAGCGATTCAGGTTAAGGAAATGGAGGATGGAGTTAAAAAGACAACGTCAGAAGTAGTGGCGGTTCAGTGGACGGTCCTAATTTCTATTCTGGTTGCCTTAATTTTTGGAATTGGAATTGCCTTATTAATTAGTAGACAAATTGTTGGTCCAGTTAAATCGGTGGCAGAAGCCATTAAGAAGGTAGCAGCAGGTGACTTAACAGTCGAAAAGATAGATGTACGCTCAAAAGACGAAATTCGTGAGCTTGGTGATGCATTTAATCGTATGACAGCTGATTTACAGGCGGTAGTCGGTGAGGTTCGCGAGTCTGCCGGCTCAGTTGCAGCAAGTAGTGAAGAATTAAAGGTCAGTTCCCAGGAAAGCAGCTTGGCAAGTGAAGAGATTTCAAAAATGGTCCACCAAACTGCCGATGGTATTAAGAAACAGCTTGATGAATTTGTTGAGGTAAAGCATTCTATGGGTCAAATGGCTGTTGGAATTAAGCAAATCTCGCAAAATGCCGAAGATATGCTTCAATCCAGTGAAGGGGCGAACCACCTTACTAAAGAGGGTGGAGAGTCCATCCAACAAGTTGTTGATCAGATGAAAAAAATTAATACTTCAGTAGAGGAAACAACTGGAATCATTCTTTCTTTAGGTAATCGCTCGAAAGAAATTCATGAGGTGGTAAATTTTATTACCCGAATTGCCGACCAAACAAATCTATTGTCATTAAATGCTGCGATTGAAGCAGCACGTGCAGGTGAACATGGAAGAGGGTTCGCAGTTGTTGCTGACGAAGTTCGAAAACTCGCAGAACAAACAAGAACTTCAGCTAAGGAAATTACCAATATGATTAGTATCATTCAAAAAGAAACTAATCATGCGGTTGAGTCGATGGAAAGCCAGAATAACGAAGTGGATAAGGGATTAGCGTTTACTCAAGACGCCCAAGGTGCTTTCTCGCAAATCGAGAATTCAATTGAGATTGTCACAACTAGAGTCGAAGAAGTATCAAACTCAATCGAAGAGCTAAATCAGTTAGGTACCCAAATCGTCCAAACAATCGACAATGTACAGCGCATCGCTGAAACAAGTGCTGCAGCATCCCTTGAAATCAGCGCTGGCACAGAAGAAAACGTCGCAAGCATCGAACAAGTATCATCATCGGCCCAGAACCTATCCGAACTGGCCGAGCAGCTTCAAAAACTCGTAGCTAAATTTAAAATATAAAAAATGTAAATGGTGCCTGTCACCAATCTCCTAAATTCTGGAGATTTCAAAAAAAAACCGTCACTTTTGGTTAGTGGGTGACGGTTTTTTGCTGTTTATATTTTAAGGGTTGGTAGTGGTTGGTGGTGCTGGTTTGAATGTGATGTGATACTTGATTAAGGCTTCTATGGTTAATGTGATTGCTTGATTTTGAGCTGTGATTTTGGAGTAGGCAGCTGTTGTATCAACGGATTGGCCATAGTTTTTAACGAACTGATCAAGTTGTTTTTGTACTCCTAGTAATTGTTTGGTGTAATTTAGTAATGAGTTGGATGTACTCTTATAAAAATCAGCTTCGACTTGAGCCGTAACCTTTGGATCCGTTGCCGCTTTTGTATAGAACTCTACTGTTGCTTTTGATAGTGCCGCTACGTTTGTTTCTACTTTAGAAATTTCATTCGTAATCGAAGTTAACTTTGCTTTCGCTTCTTGTTCTTTCACTTTTGCCACAAATTGCGTGTGCAGGTCGGTTACATTTTTACTAGCTACAGAAACCAAGGCATTTAGGTCGGCTATCTTCTTATAAGTTGCGACAGTGTCGACATCTTTATAAATTTTTGCCACATTGTCTAATTGCTTTTTGAGTGAATCTAATTGAGTTTTGTTGGCCTTTATTTTACCGGATGTGCTTGTGTAAAATTCTGCCTCCATTTTAGTCGTTACGGTTGCATCCGTTGCCGCTTTTGCATAGAACTCAGCAGTGGTTTTTAATAGCGCCGTTACGTCTGCTTCTACTTTGGCCATTTCATTCGTAATCGAGGTTAACTTTGCTTTTCCTTCTTGCTCTTTCACTTTTGCCACAAATTGCGTGTGCAGATCAGTTAACGTTTTGCTAACCGTTGCATTCGTGGTCGTTACTTCGACGATCTTTTGGGAGAGAACAGCAATAACCGTTGTATCTTTGTACGTTTTCGCCAAAGAATCAAGTTGCTTTTTGAGTGAATCCAATTGAGTTTTGTTGGCTTTTATTTTATCGGATGTGCTTGTGTAAAATTCAGCCTCCGCTTTTGCCGTTATTGTCGCATCCGTTGCTGCTTTTGCATAAAACTCCACAGTGGATCTTAATAGTGCCGCTACGTTTGCTTCTGCTTTCGTTATTTCATTTGTAATCGAGATTAACTTCTCTTTCTCTTCTTGCTCTTTCACTTTTGTCATAAATTGCGTGTGCAGGTCAGTTAGTGTTTTGCTAGCCGTTGAATTTGCAGTAGTTAAATCCACCATTTTTTTGGAGACAGTAGCAATAGCCTCTGAATCCTTGTAAAATTTCTCCACATAGTCAAGTTGTTTTTTGAGTGAATCTAATTGATTTTGGTTAGCTTTAATTTTACCGGATGTGCTTGTGTAAAATTCAGCCTCCACTTTAGCCGTTACGGAAGGATCTGTTGCCGCTTTTGTATAGAACTCTGCTGTTGCTTTTGAAAGTTCTGCCACGCTTGTTTCCACCTTGGAAATGTTAGTGAAAATCTCCACAAAGCGCTCCTTCGCTTCTTGTTCAGTTAAGCCTAATGTAAATTGTTTGTGCAAATCGGATAAATTTTTACTAGTTGCGGAAATGGCGGCATTTTGGTCTGCAATCTTCTTATAGGCAGAAGCCACAGCATCTGTACCTCGATATTTTTTTGCCACATGGTCGACTTGCTTTTTCAATGCCTTTAGTTGATTGGAATTCGCTTTTAGTTTGCCGGATGTACTTGAGTAAAAATTAGCTTCTACTTTGTTGGATACAAGACTTGTTACAGCTTTTTCATAAAAATCTGTCGTTGCTGTTGAAAGCTTTTTAACACTCGCTTCGACTTTTGAAACATTCTTGTTAATACTAGCTAACTTCTTAATGGCTTCTTTTTCTTTCTTTGTTACGTGTTTATTAACGACTACCTTTTTTACTGTTGTAGTTTTTACAGTTACGACAGTTTTTGAAGTAGTCTCTTGCGGTGCCGCGTTCGCAATCGGCGCAAACGCAAGACCAAAAGCTAAAGTTGGAACAGCAATCTTAAATAATGAATTCTTCACACAAAAAGCCCCCTTATAATGATTTCCCTATATCCTTCGATAGCCAAAATCCATTTATGTCGTAATTATCGAAATTTTTTGAACGGATGTAGTGCCAACGGATATGGTGCCTGTCACCAACTTCCTAAATTTTGTAAACAACCAACCTGAAATTTATTGAAGTGCTAGTTTTACAGGCACTTCATTAGAAACTATTTTGTTATTCTAGTAAAATTTAGTGTGTCGAAAGAAGAAAGGGGAAATGAGAGTGCGAGTTTTTGTTAGGGGCACAAGAATGCTGCTTTTGATGGTTATCGTGTTCGCCATGTTGGGGACATCAACGATTTCGGCTAGTTCCGGAGCAGTGAAGAAGGAGAATATTGCAAATCCTAAGCAGTATCCGGGATTAAAGGAGTATTTTGTCCCATTAGAGCAGCAATACGATAAGACGGACAACGGGGTACAGGTGTATTACAAAAGGATTGATCTTGGCTTTGCTATCACTGGTCAGTTGATTGCGAAGAAAAATGGGAAAACGCTTTGGAAGAAGGATTATCACCAAGGTTATGGCATTTTAGCCGTGGAAGGAAATCTGATTTTTCTGAAGGAATCGAATCGAAATTCGTCCATTAGTGGCCCTCATAAGCTTTTAGTATTAAATACACAAGGAAAAACGGTCTATAGTACCGATTTAAACGGCTCGATTAATATGAATGGTTATCAATATGTCCGTTCTGGGGATATCCTCTATTTTGTGACGGACCGACCATTTGAGCGCCAACAGTTTGGAGGCTCCGATCCAAGTAAGCAATATTCAAGGGTTGTCGCCGTTTCGGTTAAAACGGGAAAAATCCTTTGGTCAAAGGGAGTCGGGATGGTCGGATCCCCACCAGTTCTTTATAAGGGTAAAATTTATGTCACCGACCAATTTAATGGCTTATGGTCGTTTGATTCAAAAGGCACAAAGAATCTTGTCATCAACGATCCGACTCTAGAGGGACGTCCTTATTTTTCGCCTAATGGGTATGTCTATCTGACAACTGGGGACCCAGTCACCTACAAGGAACAGTTGGTCGTTTACGACCCAGCCTTTCAGCTTTTGTGGAAGCAGCCGTATGACGGTTTTTTTCTAAGCATCGCTTTTGATAAGGATCTAATTTTTCTATCAACGAACCAATATGTGGATGATGCCAAAACGAAATTAGGCTATGAATTTTCTGGCCGGATGTATGCTTTTAATGATAAAGGGAAATTGCTTTGGAGCCAGAAACATGCTGGGTATAATACTTCGGGCACAGTCGTTTCAGGGGATCATCTATTTTTTATTAGTTATCTCATGAATCCGGCAAAGGAGTTTTTCGGCAAAAATTATATCGTGGTTTTTAAGAATCGTCTTTATGGCTTAAACAAGCGAACGGGAGAAGTCGTCTATAAAACGGGAGTCGGAGACTACTACTTCCCTACCTACCAATTCGAGATTCCAGGTAAAACCCAAAAGCCAAACCTTCCAATCGTCGAGGAGACATCCTCAACCAACAAAAAAACGTATTATCTATTAAAATAATACCTAACACTGACAAACAATCCGCTATTGGTATCACCTCAGGCCAAAATCACCTCCTGATGAACCAATAGCGGAACAAAAGTCCTCATGTTGGTGCCTGTCACCAATCCACTAATAAATAGGAATTATATCTTAAAAATATCCAAAATTCTGTTTCACTCTTTAGTACAAATAATATGGCACCATGAATTGTCATGATGCCATTTTGTTTATTTTGGACCTTCCCTTTGTAAAGGAGCACGTATAAGCCACCCGTAGCGCATATTCTCTTTCAAGCTTTACCTCTATTAGTACCGCTGGCTATTCTTCCTTCAAGCGCGAGTACATATAAAGATTATCAAATTTGCCATTGGTATATTCATATTGTCGCAGCAATCCTTCTCTAGTAAATCCACATTTTTCAGCCAATTTTTGCGATGCGATGTTGTCTGGTTCAATTAACGCCTGAATTCGATTCAACTTTAGCTCTTTAAATCCGTAAGTAAGAATCGCTTGAAAGGTCTCGGAGACAATCCCTTTTCCCCAATACTCTTTCGCTAGTTCTGCACCAATATCCGCCCGTAAATGTTGCTTGGAAAGTTGATGAAACCCACAACTACCAATGACAGTATCCGTCCCCTTCAACGTAATTCCCCAACGAATCCCTGTCTCTTCGGTCCATATTTTCCGGTACCAGCCAATCTCGTCTTCCGCATCCTTTATTCCTTCAAAAGGTGCCAATCCATAGTACTTCATCACCTCAGGATCGGAAAGATACACCAAAATATCAGCGGCATTCCCCAAAGTCACTTCTCGCAAAATCAACCTATCCGTCTCCAAAATTGGAAATTCTGTATTTGTTAAAAACATCTTTTCACCGCCCTTTTACTCTATAAAACTATGAATTATGTTTCCAACCATTCCCTTATTTTATATTAAAATCTTTCCAATAAACAATCAACCATAACAAACCTTCCGCCAAATCTGCCATAGCACCTGCACCTGTCCACCCACCGCGGACAAATCAGCGGATTTGTCCACGGACGGTGCCTGTCACCGTTATGGTAAACTAATAAGTTCTCTCCGAACTAAACTTCCCAGTTCCTTTGAGTTGGTCGTCGAAGAATTCGAGGATGAGTTGGTTTGCGGTTTCGATGCAATAATAGGGGTCGATGTCGGCTTTTCCGCCTTGCAATACATTGGCAAGTATCGGTGAGAAAAGCGGTAAATCTGTCAGACTTAAATGTTTGGCCCCTTTAAAATGAACTGTGTAGGCGTCTTGGAACACTTTATTATCAAACTTATTCGCAACATAAGTGGTATTGCTGTCAAGTTGTTCCCAAACATCATCGGAATAAAGATTAAGTAGCGGTTTTGTAAAGGCTTCGTCACGAGCCACATAATCATCGACGTCTTTTTTATATACAAGATCACTAAAGAATGGGGCATCTATATTGACGACTGCATCAATATCAGCACGTTCTCTGCCCAGCCAAACACTCGCTGCACCGCCCATCGAATGCCCGAAGACACCAATTTTCCCAGCATCAATATGTTGATAAACTGAGTCACTTCCACCCTTCACATGTTCTAGAACTGTATCGATAACAAAATTCATATCATCCGTACGCAGTTTCATCCATTTTTGAATGAGTTCCAACGCTTCTTCTTTCGTGTAAATCCCATCTTTATTGGCATTGCTGACTTCAAGATTATATTCAGAGTTAATTGTCGCCATCGTCCCATCTTCCGATCTAGTATAAAAAGAATGATAAGGATGATCGATGGAAACGACAACATATCCGTGGCTCGCAAGCTCCGTATAGGTAGAGGTATTGCTTGCCTTAATTCCATAAGCACCGTGTGAAAACACCAATAGTGGATATTTTCCATCTGCCTTTTCTGGGTACCAAAATTCCACATTCACCAATCTGTTGTCGCCAGCATCGGTAAATTCTTCGATTCGATTTTTATCAACATAAGTATAAGTAGCAGTCGCAACATGATAATCACCTGTCACTTTTGGTGATTTATGCTGTGGAAAAATAATTGCTGGCGCAAACGCAAAAACCAATGCCAAGGTCACCATAATCGATTTCCAGACAATTTTAGAAGTTTTGTAGCCACGGATATTCGCCTTATTTCGGATAAGCGATACCGCCCCCTTTACCGCTAATAGGAAAAGCAGTCCCGCAACGATGACCCAGCGCAAGCTCCAAATAATCACCGAGGCAAGGTTTAAAATAACAAATACGCTAAATACACCAATACGAATCCAATTCTTTATTTTGGTATGGTTTTGTTTCGTAAACATACAATAGACGGCAAAAGCTATCTCAAAAATCAAAGCAAACAATAATAAAATCATTGCCATAGTTATGATTTCCTCTCTTTTCATTCATTTTTATGAACTCATCATAAAAAATCATCAAAAAGAAGTATATAGAAAAACAGTAAGTTGTATCTACGGGCCAATAAGATGCAAAAAGGCGGTAGCTATCCAGCTAACCGCACCAAATCCTGCTCTTAAACCTCTTTTTTGAATGACTTTAATTTTTCGTTGATTTTATTGGTTTCTTTTTTATCATGATGCCATGACAGCAGCCGAACAATGATATAGATGGCGGCTATTTGCACGGCTAAAATGATTGCCTCTACCCCACTATTCACAATGTCGAAAATGCTAGCAAGGGCAATTAATAGAACTTCTAATGTTAAAAAATGAATCGCCCTTCTGAGACGCATAATCTGCTCACTGATATCATTCGGTGAGTATAAAATAAATCCCACTAAAGAACTGATAAATGAAAATGCCATAATGATGTAAATTGACTTTAGATCAAAGACCGTCTGGGGATCATATATTTGACGCAAAAAAGTAATAATCATGATAATCGTTGCAAAAATAAGCAAGAAATCCCTTATCAATTTTCGCACTAAATCGGAACGCTTCATCCATTTATCCTCCCATTTACAATCCAAGCAAGGTTTTCAGGACAGGCACATACTGCCTAGAGACAACAGCACGTTCCCCGTTATCAAGCACCGCCTCAAATCGGCCGCTAATCGACGGATAAATAGATGCAATTTTAGCGATGTTCAAAATCGTTGATTTGGAGGCACGAAAACAGTTCTTTCCTTTGAATGATTCCTCTAGTTCATAAAGCTTTTGTTTCACCTCATAAACACGATCCTTGCAGTAAAGAAAAACCTTACCATCAACCGCCTCGAAATAATAAATATCCCGAAGAGGAATACGGTAAACTCGATCATTTTGATAACCGAGCACAATAGGATTTTCCGTCTTCAACCTGTTTACAATTTCATGCACCTCATCATCAACCTCATGACATCGAATCAGAATCTCTTCTCCCAACTCTTTACCTATTTCCTCAATTGAAATTTTCATCTCATCACCTGGTGCCTGTCACCAATCTCCTATTTTTTACCAAACAATGAAATAGAGGCGCAGGAACCGTCCTCCCTACGCTTCCTCCATTGTATTGTCATGTCATTTATCTATTTTACTAGAAAAATAAGGGTAATTGGATGATTCTTGTAAGAGAATTTAAAATATTTTTTGGTTGTTTAGGAAATTGGGGTATCTATTTTCTCAGGGAGGGGCTATTCCTGTACTTCGTCTTTCTTAAAAAATGGGGCATAACGCCCCCAGCGCCTCACCACTAAGTTACAATTCCCCCCAAAAAAAGACACAGGCTCTATTCTCAAAAGGAAAAGAGCCTGTGTCCCTTTTACATGGTCATTTCGCCATTGTCGTAGTTGATTTGCCAATGGATTCCGAATTTATCGGTTACTTGGCCATAAAGCTTACTCCAGAAGGTTTCCTGTAATTCCATTTCAACCTTACCGCCATCTTTTAATTGCTCATACCAGGATTTTAAATCATCGATATTTTTACTAATTAAAGCTAGTGTCACGTTATTTCCTACCACAACTGGCTGACCAGGAAAGGTATCCGAAAACATGACATTGCTCCCATCGATGTTAAGACGCGCGTGCATAACTAAATTCTTGGCTTCATCGGGAAGCTGATATTCTGGACTTTGCGGTGAATCACCAAAACTCATAATGTTTGGTGTTCCGGCATTAAACACCTTTGCATAAAATTCCACCGCTTCTCGGCAATTCCCATTAAAAACAAGATAAACATCTACAGCCATCCTCTTCACTCCTATAAATTTGCTCTTATGTACAAATCTCATTATAACCGATTCATTCAACTTGTAGACATTGGATAGAATTCCGTAATCATGATAAAATGAATCATTTTAATATTTACAAAATAGTAAGTATAACTAACACAAAACAGACTTCCCCAGGTATCTCATCTTCCTTATTTGCCTTTTACACGTGCCTATTTCCGTAGTAGAAGATAAGCTTGAGAAATGGTATACTTTGGCTAAGATTTTAGAATAAACGTTGTAGTGGTAAAATTTTTAAGAAGGTTTAGGTGGTGTTGAAGTGCGTTCATTACCTTTGATCCAATCGATTATTAATACGGAAACCTTACAAAAAGCTTCATTGGCTTATTTGAGACCAGGACAATTACTATATGGTAGGATCGAAAAATCGCTTGCTAATGGGACGGCCATCATTCAGATTGGTAATATGCGATTATTTGCTCAATTGCAAGCAGTCCTATCGGATACGGAAAGCTATTGGTTTCAAGTCCAAACCGACAATGATGGTGGAATAGAGCTGAAAGTATTAGAAACATTTGAACAAACAAACACATCCCATTTATTTTTAAAAAACCTTCAGTTACCAGAAACAAAACAAAATAGGCAATTAGTACAATTTTTCCAATTAAAAAATTTACCAATTACCCCCGAACAGCTAAGTCTAGCCGCAAGCTGGATTGGTCAGAAGAAGGATATACGGAAGGAATTAACGGCACTTGAATGGATGATCAACCGAAATCTTCCCTTTACAAAACAAACGTTTCAATCATTAGTTGCCGTTCAGGAACCCCAATCCTTATATCAGCAGTTAGAGAAATTAGGGAGATACTTAGATCAACATTCACTTGGTACATCTACGACCTTACCACCACTAAAACAAATGATTGCATCTATTTTAGAAAATCGATCATATGATGAACTAGACACAGGGAAAACCTTCCAACATATGTTAAAAAGCTTAGTTGGATCTTTAGGTCTTGAATATGAAAAGAACGTACAGGTTTGGGCAAATGATAGGCAGCAATCAGCGGAACCTCTTAATTCTCTAAAGCCACTATTAATGAAAGCAATCGCTGAGCTCGGTTCAGTTGGCAAGGAGCTAGAACCAATATTGAACCGAATAACCGGAATGCAAATAATCTCGCAAGATCCGATGAGTTCTTTACATCAGATGGTCATGCAATTGCCCCTTTCTTTAGGTGGGAAGCAGTCTGATATTACCCTGCAATGGAACGGTCGAAAAAATAATAAAGGTCAAATTGACCCTGATTATTGTAGAATCTTTATGTATATCGACTTACAGAGTATTAAACAAACGGTTATTGATATGCAAATTCAAAAGAAGCTCATTCATCTTTCAGTCATTAACGAGAACAAGGAAATTGAGCCGATAGTAAAAGCCTTAACACCAACACTGAGAGCTAAGCTTAAGACTATTGGTTACACCCTATCATTCGCTAAAGTGAGTCCGCCAATAATAAAAACACAAGTTGATCAACAACAATTAAATCCTATTAATCTTTCAAAGGAATTATATCAAGGGGTGGATATTAAGGTATGAGTGAAAATAAACCGTTAAAAGCCGTTGCACTTTCCTATAATTCTTGTCAAAATGATGCACCAAAAGTTGTGGCAAGTGGGAGGGGGATGCTAGCTGCGAACATGATTGAAAAAGCAAAAGAGCATAACATTCCTCTACAAGAAGATCCCTCTTTGGTAGAATTGCTATGTCAACTAGAAATTAATGAGACCATTCCTGAAGAGTTGTATAATGCTGTAGCTGAGGTTTTTGCCTTTATTTATAGTGTAGATCAACAGCATTCAAAATCGGTTTAGTCAATAGTCTCCCCTACTCAAGAATAGTATTTTCTTAAACTTTCTCCCTGGGACTGGAGCCCTGATCTGTGTGGTGTCTGTATCCATATTATGCTATATTTAGAATAATAGATTACGTTAACTTTATACTAAGTGATGGCATAGGGGTCGGTATAGCGTGAGGTTAGTTGCTTTAAGTAGGTGTAAGGAAGGAACAGAGATAGCACGAACCATATACGATAATAATGGTCTTGTTTTACTGACTGAGGGATTTAGATTAACGGATAGAGTTATTTCTAGATTACAACGACATGGCATTTTTGCTGTATATATAAAGGATAAATATAGCGATGGTTTAATAGAAGATCCTGGGATTTCACACGAATTAAAGCAAAAGTCGTTAATTGAAATACAGAATTCCTTTTCAAGTTTGAAATCGAGTACAAATTATACTGGCAGAATTAATCCTATCATATTAAGCTCTTTTCAGAATATATGCGATAACGTGATATCAGAACTTCTAGTAAACAAAAAAGCATTAAGTTTAATGACATCTGTACAAGTATTTGATAACTATCTTTATCAACATTCGTTAAACGTAATGGTCTATACATTGCAACTAGCCATTAACTCTGGGGTGAAACCCAAGGATTTAAATGATTTAGGCTTATCCGGTTTGCTTCATGATGTTGGGAAAATGGTAGTCCCACTTGAAATTTTAAATAAACCTGGAAGACTAACAACAGAAGAATTTGAATTAATCAAAACACATACGACCGAAGGGTACGAACTTTTAAAAAAACAGCATGAAATACCCTTACTAGCAGCCCATTGCGCCTTTCAACACCATGAAAAGATAGACGGGACTGGATATCCACGTGCATTAAAAGGAGAAGACATTCATCCTTTTGCCAAAATGATGGCGATAGCAGATGTATTTGACGCTGTTACATCTAGTCGTTCATATCGTAAAGCGATGCTACCACACAAAGGTTTTGAAATCCTATACGGGGGTTCAGGTACCCATTTCGAAAAAGAGTTAGTTCAGAATTTTAAAAAGTCGATCATTATGTATCCAGTTGGTGTAACAGTAACACTAAATACAGGTGAAACAGGTTTTGTAGTTAGAAATAATGATAGTTTCCCCGAACGACCTGTTATTCGTATTATCGAAAAAGATGGTATCACCTTAAAAGATTCAGAAGTACATGATATTGACATGTTAAACAATTTAACTGTCGATATCGTTGATAGTGATGTAATTATGTAAAGGGAAACCTGAGGACGGATTCTCGATGTTATATAAAAAGAACCGTCCCATGTTTTCTTCGCTTGAAATTTGGTTGTAAACGTTTAGAATTTTGAATGTTTCCTTTAAATATCACATATACAGTCCCGCCAGAAAGATTCCGAGCCCTTTTTGGTATATTTCGTCGAATTGGGTTAAGGGAAGTGGATTGGTGCCTTGGCCCATTTCGACGGTAAATCCTGGTCTGCGCCAATCTTGAATAAACCAGTCTTTGAATCCGGCATAGCTTTCGATGGTTTTAACCGGTTGATAGCCACTTACCCTACCAAACTCGTTGACAATTATTTCTGATTCAGGCGGCTCCTCGTTTTCGAACCCCCAGTAAATAACCTCTCCTTGTGTATGAAACGCTAACACCATCGCAAAATCCCTTTTTCTCGTCAGCTCCACCATCGCAATCGCTTCCGGTTCTGATAACGGGCTTTCTCCCCCATAATCACGCGGTCCAGCCGGAACAGGATTTCGGGCTTTCTCCCATTCCCACCTTGCCGGAAATTGGTCATTCAGGTCGACTCCCCTGATATTCGCTTTCCACCCGGTAAAGTCCGTATGACCATTGTTTAACTCGATGACCCTCCTTCTCCAAGTCTCATCTTCTGGAGCCCCGTGCAACACAAGATCGACTCCATCCGGGTTCACCATCGGCACGACTGATAAGCTAACCTCCTGGTAAAATTGATACATCCATAGCTCACGTATTAAATTTTGATTGGTCAGCGCTAACAAATAATCGTTCATAAAAGTCATCAAAATCGCTGTCGTTATCCACTCATTTGCATGAAACGACCCGTTATAATGAACCCGTTTTTCACCATTTCCAATGAAAAGCTCGGGTATGTTTTTACCGAGTACCGAATTTCCAATCGTAGGAACTCTCATAAATGGGTAAACCGCTTGTAACCGCCGAATATCATTCATCATTAAACGATAATCATAGTTTTGCCGCCCCTGAACAAGCCGCCATGTAATCCTAAGCGGCACTTTGATCAACTGGCCAATTTGCAAACGATTGGGATCAATATTGGGATTTACTAAAAAAAGGCCATCAAGAGGGAGATTGCGCGCCTTTGCAATGGCAAATAAACTATCTCCAGCTCTTATTCGGTAATCCTGCGCCACGAAGCCAGGCACCCGGATCCGCTGGCCAATCAAAAGTGGATCAGTCTGAATATCTCGGTTCGAATCCACAATCAACTGTAGATGGATCCCAAACAACTGACTATATTTCCATAACGAATCCCCCGACCGAACATAAATATCCATATCACAACCTCCGACCATAAAAAATCAAACCTATAGAAAAATGTATGCATAGGAATGATATAAATGATAGTTAAGGGATTTAGTGCTTTTTGGTGCCTGTCACCAATCTCCTAAATATTCCCACCACCCCCCCTCCAATCTCTTATCCTCTTCTTCCCCACCTGATTTTGGCGATGCTCCAGAGGATGATTGGGAGGATGAGGCCGTGGGTGAGGGAGTAGGGGATCCAGGTGTGGATGTCCCATTTTGCTTCGTAGAGGATGTCTGGGTAGATGATGAGGGAGAGGGCGATGACGAGCATTCCGAATGGGATTGTGAGGGTCCGTTCGTCTTTTAGGGAAAGGATTTGGGCAATTCCTTTGATCGAGGCATAGCAGTAGATGGTCGTTTTGAAGTAAATCGTAATAAACCAAAGGATGGCCATAATCACTTCGATTCGTTCCAGTACCCCCTTGACCCCTACCTTCTTCGCCAAGGCAAAACTCGGATAAAGGTTTCTCGCCGTCAAACCTGGCCCGAGCACTAATAAAGTCAGAATCGTAATCACGACTAAAACGAGGCCACCTAACAAACTCCCCCAATAAAAAGCTTTGTTCATATCCTTCGAACGCTCCCCATTAGGGATAATCATTTGAAATGTAATCAATGGAAGGGTTGCCACACTTAAGAATAATAAAGTCGATTTAATCAGCGGCTTCGGTTCACTTTCAAACACTGGCAGCAAATTCTCCATCTTTAAATCGGGAATCGGCAATAGAACTAACAATAGGAAAAACAGAACGACCCATGGTAAAAAAATCTCAGCACATCGGGCAATCGTTTCCAAACCTAACCGTACCCCCATCATTACAACTAAAACAAAACAGCCGTGCAGAATGAACGTAGGGGTTTCAGGCATAATTTGCGTCAACAAAAAGTTTCCCAACACCCAAACAAGCGTCGAAGCACCGATAAAGGAAAAAACCACAAAGCCAATCGACACAACCGTCCCCAGCCACTTGCCAAGAATTTTTTTACTATATTCTACATAGGTTAGCTGCGGATAAATTCCGCCAAGTGCGTTATATAACAGAATCACTAACAGCCCGACCCCAACACCTAGCACAGCTGGAATCCAAGCATCCTGTCCCGCTTCATTCGCTAATCCCGAAGGCACGATTAAAATCGTCGTACCAATCGTATTTAACATCACCATTATCGCAAATTGGCTTGCTGAAATTTTAACCTTCGAAAGCAAACGTTTCACCACCTGTTGAGTTTATGAAAGTAAACTGAATAATACATCGCTAAAAGGCTGGTAGACCATGCGGATAACTTCTAATGGAGTGGGTAGCTCCGAATTCCATACGAACAAACTTAACAAAGTGGTCGCAACCACTTGGAAAATGGCAAAAATCCAGATTTCCCTCCACCGCTTTTGTTTTTTTAGCGGTGTGACCTCCTTCCAAACGATCAAGATGGAAATCAATATAACCCCTATGACAGCTACCATGTTAGTTACCCCTATCTTTTGATACTGGTTCTGTAATCGTCCCAAACCGATTAATTCTGTAATTTATTTTATAATCCACCTTTAAGGACTGAAAAGTGTCGTCCCAATTCGCTTTTAATTTCCGCCACTGCTTTGGATGCTGGCGATGAAACACTTCACCAAATCCGAAAATATCACTTTTAATATCATTTTTTGCTCTGGCAATGGTCTCTTCCAAAAGTTGTACCACTTGCTCTTTAGCCATGCTTTTCATTTTTTCCAACGTTTCCGGTTTGGCGATGTCCATATCGCATTGAACTTCACCCAAATCCGCCTCTATCTCCAATTTGATGGTGATGGACGGCTGGTTGTTCTTAAAAGAGGCCATCACATTGGAATTCATTTTCATTACTTCCACGGAAAAATAATGATCATCGCCGCATGGAACAGAACCAACTGTTGATTGGATATTATTGATCAAATAATTATAGCCTTTGCTCTCCCGTTCATTCAGCCAGCCGACTAAACGATCCTTCTTAAACCCTGCAAAACCGGTAATTCCAATCTTAGCAACTGGTTTGATTTGCCCTAGACCGGAAACTTTCCCCCCTTCATCCTTATCACCAATCACTTCTACCCCCGTCAACACAGGGTGTTTGCCATCCTTGAGCAAGGTGCTTAGGAATTCATCCAATTGGACCCCTTTTGTTGGTGCCCAGATTTTTTCCGAAACATGGATGGACGAATACAGGCTAACAGAAGGCGTGGATTCCGTAGGGGTTAGTACATTTAAGACATCTTTGGCTTGTCCGTTTTTTGAAACTAAGATAAAAAAGTCGGTTCGGAATTCATAATTTCTCGAGATATAATCTAGCGCCTTTCCAATCCCTTCACGCGCTAATTCCTCACCAAAAATCACCAATTGAATATGCGATAAATACATCCTCCTTGGAACATCCGTCGAGAGTCTTCGCATGGCTTCATGAATGCTTTTTCCTGTTGTTTGATAAGTAGTCACTTCTAATCGTTCCGTTTTTGTTTGCGAAGCAATTTCCCCCGGATTCAGAATCTGTACGGTCGCTACATAATTACCCGATTCCGCATCTTTATCGATTCCTATTCCCGTCACAATCATTAAATCGGTGATTTCCTTACTGCTCCAGCAACCAGTGAGCATCATGGCACTAATCAACAGTAAGAAGAACCATTTTTTTAACATCAGCGTTACCCCTTATCGTTTGTTGGGTTGATTTGGCGCAACTTGCCGGACTTGATTGTTTTTCGCAATTAACTTCGGCCTGGACAGTAATTTTTTCCAAGGTAAACGAATAAAACTATCCTTCTGGTCTTGTAATACAATTGGCGCAAACGCCTCCATATAGGGGACACCAAAGGAACGCAAGCTGCATAGATGGAGGACAAGTGCGATTAGCCCAAGAATGATTCCAAATAATCCAAGTGTGCTGGCCAGTCCAATAAAGAGAAACCGCAGTAATCTTGTCGCCAATGTAAAGTTATAGGAAGGAATCACGAAGCTGGTAATCGCCGTAAATGAGACAACAATGACCATCGCTGGCGACGCCAATCCCGCTTGAACAGCCGCTTCGCCAATCACTAGGGCGCCAACAATGGAAATCGCTGATCCGACGGCACGTGGCAGGCGTACCCCTGCCTCTCGTAATATTTCAAAGGTGATTTCCATAATCAGAACTTCCACGATAGCAGGGAACGGCACCCCTTCCCTTGAAGCTGCAATCCCGATTAAAAGACTTGTCGGCAGCATTTCCTGATGGAAGGTGGTGACCGCTATATAGGCGGACGGAACGAAAATCGTAAATAAAAACGAAGCAAATCGCAAAAACCGGACAAACGTGCTAAAATCTGCCCGTTGATAATAATCTTCACTTGCATGGAAAAACTCAGCAAAGATGGCTGGAACAGACAAGGCAAACGGCGTTCCATCAATTAGGATGCCAACCCTTCCTTCTAAAATATTTGCCACGAGCACATCCGGCCGCTCGGTACTATAAATAGTCGGGAACGGCGTAAAGGTTTCATCTTGAATCAGTTCTTCAATATAGCCGCTTTCCAAGATGGCATCGATATCAATTTTATCAATCCGCGAATGAACCTCTTGGACGATTTCGGGGCTGACAATTCCTTCTATATAAATAATCGCTAAATCGGTTTTGGTGACCCTTCCGACCGTCTTTGTGACAACGTTAAGATTGGTATCGCGAATTCGTCTTCGGATCAGCGCCGTATTGGTACGTAACGTTTCCGTAAAACCATCCCTCGGCCCTCTAACGATATTTTGCGAACTTGGTTCCGTGACGCCGCGATCCTTCCATCCCTTAGTACCCGTGATGATTGCCTCGCCATACCCATCGATGAAAATAGCCGAATCACCTGACAAAATTGCCTTCGTCACATCTTCCCATGCGGCGGTCGTTTTCACTTCACTGATGGTTAAGGCGAAATCATGAATAATCGAAAACTCCGAACCCGTTTCAGCCTGTTTCAGTTTCTCTTCGCATTTAAACATCAGCGATTCTAAAATAAAGTCTTGAATCGTTGCGGCATCTGCTAATCCATCCACATAAACAATGCTTATATCAATGGTTCTCTTTCCCGACAACTGAAACGACCGAAAAACGATATCCGAACTATCTCCGAAAACACCCTTTAACCACTTCATATTCCTATCATGATCAGTAAACAAACTTCCATTGATTTGTTGTTGGACATCCAATAAAAATCCCCCCAACCCCAACTTATTAAAACATTATTTGCCAAGACGGGATTGAATATCCAATAAAAGCGAAAAGTGAGGCTGATGACCTAGATTTAGTTGACATAACAGTGACAGGCACCGTTATGTCAACTATATTAAATCCGCTTTCAATCATGTTAAGATGAAAAGTAAGGAAAGGGGTTTTGTAAATGGATCGTATTCGAAATATTTACTGCGTGGGCAGGAATTATGAATCACATGCAAAAGAGTTAAAAAATGAAGTTCCTACTTATCCTATGTTCTTCTCGAAGCCAACGCACTCCTTGGTGGAGGCAGATGGACAAGAGATCCATTTGCCAAGTAACCGGGGGCCCATTCATTATGAAGTGGAATGGGTAGTTGGTATCAGCAAGTCTTATGAAAAGGGAATGCAGGTGGACGAACTGGTGGATGGTATGGCGTTGGGGATTGATTTCACACTTAGGGATGTGCAAAGCGAATTGAAGAAAAGGCAACATCCTTGGCTGCTCGCAAAAGGTTTTCCCAACTCAGCGATAGTAACCCCATTTATCGATTTTCCAGGGGTGGAAAAATGCCAACAATTCGATTTTTCCCTTTGGAAAAATGGCGAACAAGTACAACGTGGAAATATCCGAAACATGATTTTCAATCTCCAAACCGTTATTGAATATTGCGGATTGCATTTTGGTCTGGGAAAAGGCGACATCATTTTTACCGGAACACCCGAAGGAGTAGGACCAGTCACACCAAACGACCACTACACCCTCAACTGGGGACCAACCAAACTCGGAGAATTTTCGGTTTCTTTGGTCTAAGCGCAGGATGGTGCCTGTCACCAATCCGCTATTTTTTTCTAAATAAGGTTACAATACCCATTTTGTAACGTCTATTAGTTTGTACGGGATGATGGCAAAGAGGATTTGATTTTAAGGAGGATGTTTTTATGAGTAGTAGTAGTCCGTTGGTGATGGAGTATGTGGAGGAGTTTCAAGGGGAAGTGGTGGATCTGATTCTTCATATTCAACAGGTAGAATACGGTATTCCAATAACAAAGGAGCACCAACCTGATTTATTTGCGATCGAGTATTTTTATCAGAATGGTAACGGGAATTTCTGGGTGGCTGTTCTCGATGGAAAAGTGATTGGAACGATAGGTTTGTTAGACATTGAGAATCAGCAAGTGGCCTTAAGAAAGATGTTCGTACATAAGGATTATCGAGGATCCACTTATCAAACAGCAAGTCTTTTATTATCAAAGGCCATTGCATGGGCAAGGGAAAAGTCAGTTCATTCGATTTATCTTGGCACAACTCCTCAATTTTTGGCGGCGCATCGATTTTATGAAAAAAATGGTTTCCAGCAAATTGAAGTAACCGATTTACCTGAGAATTTCTCTGTGTTAGCGGTTGACAAAAGGTTTTACCAATATCTCGTCAAATAGTTGGAGAAGGGCACGGCGCTCCTGCCCGTGCCCCTCTCCCGTCTAGAAAACTTCGTTAGCTAGTTGAATGGCTCTAGGATTATTTCACTCTAGCAAAACCGAAGCCTGAAGCGTAGTCGTCACCTGTTGCGGCGCCGTAACCACCTTTAATATCGTATAGCTTCGCTCTTCTTTGTAGTTCCGAACGAAGCTGCGTATGACTCCATGTCGGGTTTAATGCCCAAATTTTCGCTGCTAGGCCTGCGACATGTGGAGTGGCCATCGAAGTCCCACTGATCGTTTTGTAATTCCCATCATACCAAGTCGATTCAATCGCACTTCCCGGAGCTGAAATTTCTACATCTTTCTCACCGATGACATAATCACCAGCAGTACTCGGATTTCCTCGAGATGAGTAGTCCGCGACGCGATACGTACCGTTCTGTTGCACATTTTCAAGTGCTGCTACGGCAATGGCATTTTTTAATGCCCCAGGATATCCAATTGTGTTCGCAGCGTAGCCGGAGTTACCTGCTGCAGCAACAATTAATACACCCTTGTTATACGCATAATCCACGGCACTGGCAATCAACGAATCTTTTGCACTAGATCCAAGTGACATATTAATGACCACTTTTGCACCCGTTCTTGTTTTTTCATCGGCAGCGTGGCGAATCGCATTGGCAATATCATCGGAATAGCCTGATCCACTATCTGTAAGTACTTTATATGCCCATAGCTTCGCATCAGGAGCAACCCCATATACACCTAATCCATCATAGCCACCATGTGCTAAAACGGTTCCTGCAACATGCGTCCCATGACCATTCCGGTCTGTACAAGTCCCGTTAACCATGGATGATGATGTTTGGGTAAAATCTTTACATTGCTCACCGCTTCCAGCTAAGTCGATATGATTGGTAAAGACCCCCGTATCGAGAACCGCAACCTTAATGCCACTTCCTCCAGATGTTTTCGCAATCGCGGCATCGTTGTAGATGGCCTGAATTCCCCAAGGAGTTTGGTCACTTGGCGTCGTTGCCATGGCCTCGGCATCCGGCTTCCCTTCTGCATCCACTCTAGTGTCCAGCGTTACCTGATTCACCTTTTCGATGGTGAGATTTTTATTTTTTAATAATGCTAAATATTGTTTTTCATTTACTGTTGTTGTAAAACCCTCATCGCCAAAATCAACACGAACTCCGTAATCGCTCTGTACTTTCCCCTTTTCCGTCATTGGACCTTGAATCCATACACGGAATTTTTCATTGCCGTTCACCTCTTCCTTACCAAATGCCCCAGTAGCGAACACCGACATCCCCATTACCAAACTTAAAACAGCCGAACCAATCACCTTGCGTTTTTTCATCTTACTTTTCCTCTCCCCTCAACTAAGTAAAATTTACAGTCTCTTACCAAACTGCATTTACAGTATATTTACAGGATTTTAACTTATTAACAGTTGGAGGTTGGGAAAATCTTTGGTGGTGTTTCTTTGGGTGTTTCTTTGGGTGCCTGTCACCAATCACCTACTTTCTTCCATTACTAACTTTTGCAACAAATGGTAGTGCCTAGAGTCACCAATATGTTAACTAAACTACATTTCTCAACTACTTCGTGGACGAAAATATTCTATAGCTCAATATCCCGTGGTATTTCATCATGATGTGGAAGTGGTGGCCCATGATGGTGTAGAGTTCGGGTTCAATGTCTTGGGAGTATTCGAATTCCGGTATGGTAATAGGCATAGAAGTATTTTCATGGTGCATGTGTATTTTGTTATCCGGAAAGCCTGCTTGTTTTAGTAAGACGACCCAATCTCGGTCCATCAGAAGGGAGTCAAGTCCATAAAACTGTTTAATTTCGGTCTCGTTCGCTTGGGGAAGTCTATGATTAATGGTAAGTTCGTTTGCGATAAAGCGACCTCCATTTTTTAATAACCGAAAAATTTCCCGAACAGCCTTTGGTTTCTGGACAAATGATAAAACGGATTCGGAAATAATATAGTCGTATTGCTCACTTTTTAACGAGCATTGCTCGATAGATCCTTGAATAACTTCGACCGGCAATTGATGTTTTTGCATTCTACTTTTCGCTTTTTCAATCATGATAGGATTGATATCCATCGCAGTTACTTTCGCGCCGAACCGAGCAGCCAAGTAGGCCGCTGTTTGACCAGTCCCGCACCCCACATCTAAAATGCGGGAGGTTTCGTTTATTCCCTCCTGCTCCAAAATCTCCTTTGTAAGAGCAAAACCACCGGGATGCGCACCCCCGACACCAAACTTGGATAAAAATTCTAAATAAGTATTAGTAACAATGGGAACCACCTTCTTCATTTAGTTTATTGGTATCGTATGAAATAAAAAAAGGATGGGTTCCTAGTTGGTGCCTGTCACCAACCTCCTATTTTCTTCCACCGAACGCCACAAACGGAGTGGTGCCTGTCACCGTGGTGCCTGTCATGGTGCTATGTTTCGTGGTATAATGGGGTTAATTGAGTTATTAGGTGTGTGATGAAAGTGATGATGGAAAAGGGTAGGAAGCCTTTGTATATTGATATTTATGATCAGCTTTTTAAGTTGATTATGGATGGAGTTTTTCCACCTGAGAGTAAGTTGCCTACGGAAACGGAGCTAGCAAAGATGTTTGGCGTTAGCCGGATGACGCTAAGGCAGGCTTTATCGCTTCTACAGGATGATGGATTAGTGAAAAGTCATCATGGGAAGGGCAGTTTTGTTACAAAAACACCCAATACCAATCATACAACTGGTTTAGAGAAAATTGGACATCCCTTATACAAGTGTCATACAGAGGAAATTGATGATGTCGAGATGAGCTTTCGGCTTGATTTAGAAAGCGAGTATACACAGAAAGTCCTGAATAGAAAAGCGGCCGCTGTTGTTGCGTTTGAACGTTGGTTTAAAAGTAAAAATAGAGTGGTTGCGTATGCTTTTTCGTTTATGGCAATTGAGACGGTGTCTGAATTGAATTTCGACTTACAAGATGAAAATGGAATACTGGACATGCTGGAAAACAAAATATATGACATCGCCAATTTTGCAACGATGGAAATTAAACGATCAACCGCTGTTAATTCATCCACCCAAAAATACGAAATTGTCGGTAGTGAAGAATGTGATTTATTGTTAGAAAGTATCTATATCAACCATCAGCTACCGATTATTTATAACAAGTTCTACATTCCAAAGGAATTTAGTGTA
This sequence comes from Pseudoneobacillus rhizolycopersici, assembly GCF_054786815.1. NCBI lineage: Bacteria > Bacillati > Bacillota > Bacilli > Caryophanales > Bacillaceae > Pseudoneobacillus > Pseudoneobacillus rhizolycopersici. The sequence goes on from NZ_JBTOOE010000010.1 coordinate 35,239, forward strand.
ATCAAAATCAATGCCTCCAAATAACACCCTGCACCATGCATTTCTTTCATGAAATGCATGGTTTTTTTGTTTAAACACCATAAAATCTACCTCCCTTTCCGATAAATTCCTATTGAATAATTGAGATACATCTGTTATGTTATTTGTGTACAAGTTATACAACTAGGTATACAACTATACAATAGTAATTCGGAAGTTAAAATGGCTACTGATGTTTTTTTTACCTAAAAAGAAAGCGTTAACAAACAACCTTACCATTCTAATTTCGGTTACTAAAAAGGAGAGAGTGGAAATGAGTAGAGAAATGCTTGCTGAAACACCACATATTAAACCAAATGGTGCAGAGATTGCCGAAACGGTCCTTTTACCTGGGGATCCACTGCGCGCCAAATTTATTGCCGAAACGTTTTTAACCGATGTCGTTCAGTTTAATGAAGTTCGTGGCATGTTAGGATTTACCGGTACGTATAATGGCAAACGCATTTCTGTCATGGGCACTGGCATGGGGACGGCTAGTATGGGTATTTATTCGTGGGAACTGATCCATGTGTTCGGCGTGAAAAACTTGATTCGAATTGGTTCAGCGGGCTCGATTCAAGATAACTTGAACTTGTATGATATTGTTTTTGCCATGGGTTCATCCACCGATACCAATTATGGTCATCAGTTTAACCTTCCGGGACAATATTCGATTACGGCATCATTTGAGCTATTAGATAAGGCGAAGAAGGTAGCGGATAAAAAGGGGTATCCTGTCCGTGTGGGGAACGTACTTTCTAGTGATGTTTTTTACAATGCAGATTCAACTGCTATGAAAAAATGGAGCGAAATGGGCATTTTATGTGCAGAAATGGAATCAGCAGGATTGTATATGAATGCAGCCAAGGCTGGTGTAAATGCACTTTGTATTTTAACGATCAGCGATCATATTTTTAAACATGAGCAAACAACTCAAGAAGAAAGACAGACTGCCTTTACTAAAATGATGGAAATTGCTTTGGAATTGGCTAATTAAATATTCGATGAAAGGAATTTTCCAATGACAACAATGAGCGAAAATTCATTAGAACTTCAAGGGTCAAATGTAAAAAAAGCGATACCGGTAATCTTATTTTTCTTCGTTTTTGCATTAATTATCGACAATTCATTTAAATTGATTTCTGTAGCGATTGCGAATGACCTTGGAATTTCAACAACTGCCGTCAGCTGGCAAGCCACATTAGCCGGCCTTATCATCGGGATCGGGGCAGTCGTTTATGCATCGTTAGCTGACTCGATTAGTATTCGTAAACTTTTGACCATCGGTATTGTTTTAATCTGTGTCGGTTCCTTAATGGGGTATCTCTTTCAGGAATCCTTTGTACTCATCTTAATCTCGCGGGTCATTCAAACAGCGGGCTTGGCTTCAGCAGAAACCTTGTATGTCATCTATGTAACAAAGCATTTGCCTAAAAGTGAGCAAAAGAAGTTTTTGGGATTGAGTACAAGTAGTTACTCCTTGTCATTGGTAATTGGTTCGGTAACCGGCGGGTATGTTTCGACGTATTTACATTGGACAACCTTATTTTTAATCCCGTTATTAACGCTGTTGATCCTACCATTTATTATGAAATATCTACCAAAGGAAAAATCGAAAAAGAGTCATGTCGATGTGATCGGTTTAATCCTGATTACAGCGATTGCAACCTCTGTTATGCTCTATATTACGAATTTTAATTGGATGAATATTATTATTTTTGTCGTCGCTATTGGTCTATTTATCTCGTATATTAGCAAAAGCAATAAGAGCTTGATTAGCATTTCCTTCTTTAAAAATAAGAGATTCGCATCGATTCTTGCGGTGGCGATAATAATTTACACCGTTCAGTTGGGCTATATCTTCCTCTTCCCATTCTTGCTTGAGAAAGTGTATGGTTTAGAGTTGGATACGATTTCGTTATTGCTAATCCCAGGCTATTTGACAGCCGTAATCGTTGGGGCCTTATCAGGGAAAATAGCTAAATATCTAAGCAGTAAAAAAGCGATTTCGATAGCGATGGTATCGATTGCTATCAGTTTAATTTTACCTGGATTAATGGTGGAAAGTTCGGTCATCATTTTCGTCCTTTCCATGATGCTATTCTCTGGTTCATTTGCCTTAATGTATGCACCAATGCTTGACTCTTGTATCAGCACGACACCAAGAGAAAAATCAGGAACAGCGGTTGGTTTCTATAATCTAGTCTTAAATGTTGCCGCTTCCATCGGCATAGCCTATACCGCAGCCATGATTGACTCACTTCCATTCAGCCAAATATTATTCATCCTTGCACTCGTATCTATAATCGCATTAACCCTATTTTGGCTACTTGTTGGACGTTTAAAAAAAGAGTAGACTGGTGCCTTTAAATTGGTGCCTGTCACCATTCTCCTAATATTTGTAAACTATACAAACCAAAAGAAGGGCCACCTAACGGCCCTTCTTTAACTAATTTTATTTAGAATGGTCTACGTCTTCTTCCAAAAGGAAATACAAACGGGAAAAGTATATGTCTTCTAAATCTCCGTCGGAAAAATCGCTCTCTTCTGTCAAACCCAAATGGCATCGTATCCACCTCTCCCTAATTATGATAGACGTTCCATTAAACGAAACATGTTGTTCCTACTATGACAAGTAAGATAAATAATACAACAATTAACACAAAGCTATTACGACCGAAGCCACCGCCGTAACCATAACCACCGTATCCGCACATTTCCTTCTCACCACCTGAAAATATTAGATAAAATGTATCCTCAAGGTCATATATACTAAAATATGACACTAGTTGATTGGACAAATATCATGCTTTTAAGACAAATGAGCGTTTTGCTTAAGCCCATCCTAATCCAAGGTGTATGGCAAATACTCCAAACAATCTTATTCTCTTCTCGCTAATCCCCATGCAATCCTAAGAAGGCAAAATCCTTTTCAGAAAAACAGAGAACTCCTCTAAAGGGTTCTCTGTTTTTTTATTCAATTCATTCTTACAGTAGCACTTGCTTTTCAACCAACTAACAATTCCAAAAATAATAAGCAGTACCATCCCTATCTCGATTGCTTGGTCAGCCACGTTTAAAATTCCACCAGAGCGAATGATAAAATCTGTCACCTGGCCAAAAAGCATTTTCTATTCTTTTATGAAACCTTATATGTTTATCCAACGCTATCTTTTCACATCGATAGTTATTAATGGAGATAATCCCCATCAATATTAATCCTTCGAAAACTTAAATTCACCCGTTAACTTCGCCAATGTATGGGCTAACTTAGTTAACTGCTCTCCTTTTTGATAACTGGTCTTTACCCGTTCCATTTGTATGACAGACGCACTACTCATTTGCTCTGTACTTGCTAATGTCTGATGTGATATCATGACGAAATCTTCCGTGGAAGATTCCATTTTGGGCAATCTATTTTCTAAGTCTCTTAACTCAATCTGTACTGTTTCATTCATAAAATGCAAGGATTTAATTTCTGTCATTAAAACATCAAATGATTGTTTACTTAATAAAGCTTGTTGGAAATGCTTTTGGAAATTGATTAGCATTTGTTCAAATTCTGTTGAAGCCCTATTCGATATAATTTCCATATTGTGGATAGACTCAGTAATAGCATCCGCTGCTTCGGATGATTGCTCTGCTAATTTCTTTACTTCATTCGCTACAACCGTAAAACCTCTCCCTGCCTCACCAGCTCTAGCTGCTTCAATGGAAGCATTCAGAGCTAAAAGCTTTGTTTGTTTCGAGAAAGTTTGAATCAGGTTTACAACCTCTATTATGGATAAAGAATGCTTTTTGACCCCTTCTACTGTTTGAGTAACATCCCTAAACTCCTTTTCAACATAAGTAATCATGTCAACCATATCTTTAACGTTTTTTTCGCCATATACCGCTGATTCCGACATAGATACGGTTTTTGTATTAATTTGATCCATACGATCAAAAACGGTGGAAAGTGAATGTTTTATTTCTTGAAAAGTTGAAATATTTGATTCTGAACTGCTAAAGGTCTGATCAGCACCTGATTTCACCACATCAATAGCTTCCATTAACTGCTCATTTTCCTCTAATGCTCGACCAGATATTATTTGTAAATCATTTCCCGTTACTAAGAGATTATTGGTCGTATTTGAAATATTTAATAACAGCTCTCGCATTTGAGAAATCATTGTCTGGAAGCTTTTGATAAGAGAGGTTACTTCTGGTGTAGTAGTTTTCGTATCAATATGTAAATCTAAGTTACCTGTACTTGCTTCCTCCATCACTTCACGTAGACTTTTCAGAGGAAGTGTTAAATTTCTAACCAATAGAATAATAATAATGGTAGTGATTGCCAAGCTTACGATAACAACGATTAATATATTCATAGCCATCTGATGTACTGTACTTAAATATTTGTCTTGTGGCAGGACGATTACATAGATCCCTTTAAGTTCTTGAATAGGTGCAAAAGCTAACGTATAAAGCTTTCCATTCAATTCTGCATGTGTTATGCCCTTTTCTTCGAATCTTATTTTATGTTTTAATTTTTCATTAAAAACTAATTTTGTATGCCTACTTACACTGAAAGGGTTAATTTCTTTGGCATTTACTAAGAAAAATTCTGCATTTAAGTTATCCTGTGCTAAATTTGCATTTTGGCTTTTAATAACTTGATCCATTTTCTTATTAAATTGTTCTTCATCGCCTATATAAACGAGCATAAGACTTTTAGCAATATCATAAATGGTTTTTACCTCTTTTTCTAATCTCTGTTCAACTAGAACTTTCGTCGTTTCTTTTGACATGCTAAAAGAAATATATCCTACGGCAGAAACGGAAACTAATAATAAACTAATAAATAGAATAAGAAGCCTTGTTTGTAATGAAAACTTTGTTAAGAACTTCTTCAAAATCTCACCCCAAAAAAATGATAATTTGGATAAATCCTCAGTTGGTGTATGATCAAAAAAACACCTACACCGATTCATCCAATTATATTATGACAATATAATATTTAGGGAATGTAAATAAAGTGTAAATATTTCAATAAAAACAGGAACCTGAACTTTCATTCACCCGAGATACTTGTGTGTTTTGTTATTGAACCGATGCTGAATTTGAATTAGTAGACATTAAAGATTACAATCTACTAAAATTTAATGAACCTATTCCGGCGATTATGTCACAGGATTATCAAGCACCTGAAGCAAAAATTTGGTCAAAAAAGATTAATGAACTTGATGGGTTTGTTTTCGTCACTCCTGAATATAACAAAACGATTACGTCTGGGTTAAAAAACGAGGGAAAAGTAACTCTTTTCCCTCGCTTCTATCATTCCTGAAATTATTCCCTGATTGTTTTTAATGCAGTAGACCTATTTGGTTGATTAGAACCTCCAAATAACCTTGCCCTTCAAGTGATTAGTCCCCACGCTTTAAAACGTCACCAATCCTTAAAATGGATTTTGAATTTTCCAACCATTAAAGTATTATTAGAATGAAAATTTACATTCACGTTGAAAAAAGTACAAGCCTCGTGGAAAATTATCCACAAAACACTTACCACATACTTAGGGTCGTAGGGATCACTATAAAAAAAGAGAACTCCTCTAAGGGGTTCTCTAGCTTCTTTTATTATGGGAATGGTAATTGTCCAACAATCAAAAGTTTTATATACTATTTTCAGAATAGTATAATAGGAGAATTATATGGTTTCTCATTCTTTTCAACATTTCCTTATATTTGTGTTTATTTTCTTAAGTTTTATGTTTATTTGCTTATTTATTTATTCGTATCAGAAAAGAAAACATCCATATCTTCTGTACTTCAGTTTATTCCTGGCAACAATGGCAATTAATCTGTTAGGCGTTTGGCAAATACCCGTTGCCAGCACCTATTCGTCCTTACTAAAGTATATGTCATATGGTGCAAGTGCCTTTTTCTTTTTATTCTATGAACAAATATTTGGTCCTGGTTTCAAAAACATCAATCGGCGTTTGTGGAAGCTGCACCTTATGTGCTGGGTCATGATCGTCTTATTTTCCCTGCTATCAATCGTGCGCCTTGAACATACTTTTCTACCATATAGTATTCTAAATATCACATCCATTCTGTATGTTGCGATCATCACCATTGCAAAAGCGAATTATGGCAACAAAGATGCAATTTTTTTTACATTTGGACTACTAAGCTTGTTCATTACCCTTTTGATTGACATCCTTTCTGCCATTAAAATAGACAACTATGCAGCAACTCAAACAACCTCATGGGGATTACTAGTATTTATAGGTTGTTTAACATCGATTTTGTTAAAACGGTATTTAGCAAAAGGGACTGAATTCATCTATGAACCTCTTACCTTTCACGCTGACCCGATTGCTTTAAAAATGAAAGCAGACTCGATGGTACTTCACACTCTGAAAAATGAAATTAACCGCTTATCCTATTTAAATGAGCGTAATAAACGACTACTTTCAACGACAGATATTTCATCCAAAAACCTTCTGGAGAAAAACTTTCAAGAGATGGATCTTTCATTACAGCATATGAACCAGATGATTCTCGCTGTCAAAAAAACCGAAGATATTGTTCTTAATCGCAGAAAACTCTCCTTCAACAACCTGATTCATGAGGCACTGACAGTATTTCGAGCAGGTCAGGACAATCAAACAATCCAATTTGTTTTGGATTTACCAGTTCCCATTGAATTAGAAATGGATCCCCTACATATGAAGGAGTGTATTTCCAATTTATTATCAAATAGTGCTGAAGCCATTGAACATCCAAACGGGGAAATAAAAATACACTTATACCAAAGGCATCATGAAGCGGTTCTCGAAGTAACAGACAATGGGAAAGGGATTCATCAGGATCATATCAAGGACGTGATCACTCCTCTATTCACGACGAAAAAATCGGTTTCCCACTATGGTGTCGGTCTTTACTATGTTTATTATGTCATTAACAAACATGGAGGAACGCTTTCCATCCCCTTTTCTGAACTAGGCAAAGGGACTACCGTTCGGATTCGGCTTCCGATTCAGACAAATAAGAAATGATTTGGAGCGTGAATGCTGTTGGAAAAAATAAAAGTTATGCTGGTTGAGGATGATCCAAGGTGGCAAAAGGACTTAGCTTTTGACCTTGAAATGGAATCCGATATTCAATTAGTAAAGATTGTTTCCACAAAAGAAGAGGCTGTCGAAGCGGCGAAACATCTACCTCTTGACGTGATTCTCATGGATATCAATTTAACAGAAAATAATTTAGATGGAATTGAAGCAACTTTTGAAATCTCAATACTCGGGACTGGCAGTAAAATTATCATGTTAACGGCTTTAACCGATCTTGATACCATCGTGAAAGCCATTGAATGGGGTGCCGCTAACTATGTCAATAAATCTAGTATCAAAGATATCCTTAGTTGTATCCGCGATGCTTTCCATAACCAAGTTTCCTTACATCCTGATGCAACTGGAGCCATCCTACGAGAAATCCGGCTAAAATCGCTTACTCCCATGGAAAAAAACGTCTACAATTTAAAAGAAGACGGATATACACGTCCGCAAATAGCCGAATATTTTCATACGACATTAGATACGATTGGAACCCATATGAAAAACATTTCTAAAAAACTAAAACGGCGTAAGTAGGGAGGGGAGAAAAGTTCCCCCTCCTTTTTTTCTGCTTTCCTTACTAAACTAAAGAAAGAAAATATAAGTAAGGAGCAATCAATGATGAAAAAATTAGCGGTTCTTTTAGTTATCTGTTTTTGTAGTTTACTTTTACCATTGAATTCATGGACAGCGCAGGCACAAACAACTAGTGAAACGAAGAAGTTAAAGCAAATCGATGATTATATTTTAGCAGAGATGAAAGCAGCTCATATTCCGGGAATATCGCTTGGCATTGTAAAAGGAGAGCAAATAATTCATTTAAAAGGATACGGACACATCGATAATCACGGCGGGTCTGTCACGCCTCAAACCCCATTTATTTTAGGCTCAACAACCAAATCTTTTACAGCAATGGCGATCATGAAATTAGTCGAAGAAGGAAAGGTCGATTTAGATGCCCCTATCCAAACGTATCTTCCAGCGATCAAAATAACCGAAAAACACATTACGGTTCGAAATCTCTTAAACCAAACCAGTGGTATTTCGATTGCACCCAATCATAAGGATGACATATGGAAAATAAAGAAGGGAAATATCGGACGGGTTTTTGAGTACTCAAACGAAAACTACAACCTACTAGGCCAGATCATCACATCCGTGACAAATAGTCCTTACCCGGAGTTTATAACAAACCATATTTTTTCTCCACTTGAAATGGAGCATAGCTACACATCGCAAACTCTCGCTAAAGAAAATGGCCTAGCATCAGGCTATCGGACTTGGTTTGGATTGAATATCGCCAACGAATTGCCTTATAACAAAAACAATCTTCCTTCTGGCTTTCTGATCTCGAGTACAGAGGATATGTCACACTTTCTAATTGCTCAGATGAATCATGGGCAATACCTAAATCAAACGTTAATTTCAAATTCCAGTTTGGAAGAAATGCACCGACCGATCGTGAAAGCCCCGATGATGGGCGAGGACAGTTTTTATGGAATGGGATGGTTTAACATGCCGACAAATGGTATCCCAACCCTCAGACATTCAGGTGAAGTGCCTAATTATCATTCGACAATGATCATGATGCCTAATGAAAAATACGGGATTATTTTACTAGCCAATATCAATAACTCTATTTTAATATCTGGATTGATTGAGAGGATTGGGGATGGAGTTGTGGATATATTAGCAGGAAAGCAACCTGCGGCCATTTCTAGCACTACCTATTATCAAACGTACATGATAATGGATGGGATTTTTCTCATTATCATTGCTCTACTATTTTTTCATATAAAAAATATGAAAAAGTGGAATAAGCGGTTAGCGAAAGCAAAATTTATTACATTCATTTACCCATTATTGATTAATATTATTTTCCCTTTATGGATATTAACTCAATTACCGAAGCAATTTGGGTTTACTTGGCCATTTCTATTTGATTTTGTTCCAGATGTCACTAGTTTTGTATTTTCTGTTTCAGTCATTCTATTACTTATAGGCTGTTGTAAAATCTACTTGATGGCAGCAAGTTTCAAGCAAAAGCGAAAATATGGTTGGGTATCCCACTCCAACAACACCTAAAGTAAATCACCCATAAAACGCTCTTCATAGAAAATAAATCGCGAATAGCCCAATTTGTCCATGAAAAGACGTTTCATGGACAAATGGAGGCCGCGGATTGCACGAACTGTGAATGCAAAGGCGTTAGATGAAAGAAACGTGAGAACTGTCCCCATGTTTCACCCCACTACAATGAACAAAACGGCTAAACTTTCCTCGTATTAATTTCAGAACCTGATGTGGACACAGAATATTAAGTTATAAAAGAAGGGCATTTACCGTTACAATCTGTCCCAATTCAACATTAAGATAGAAAAAGGCGGTGAATATGGTAATGGGGATTCTTATTTTGATCATTGTTGCTTGTACCCTATTTTATTGGGTAAGATCCATTTATTTAAAAAAGGAAGAGCGCGGCATAGAAGAGCAATTTATCAGGTGGGGATTGGGTGTGGACTATTGCTGTTTTTATAGTAGGCCCTTTCATGTCACTAATCAATGCATCACCATTCGTGGAGTCCAAGAGGTTATTGACAATAAAGGTCCCATTTGTTATTCGGTGGTAAAAACGAGTTGGTGGGGGAGGAGAAAAGTCTATTCCCATTGTCTAATCCACGGTAATTATAAGGACTCCAAGGTTTTTCAAATAACTATGGAGGATATACCTAACGGGGAAAATTATCGAATTGAAGTTTTCAATAGATTTAAAATGTCTTATGGCCGGTTTCGAGTAAGCTAAGAAACAGATATCTCTTTGCAACAATTAGCTATCTGTGATGGAATATCCCAGGTAGGCAAAAAGGATTCCAAGGATGTAACTGCTAACAGCATAGAGGAAGAATTGGAATCTCCGCTCTTTCTTTCTTAACATAAAGAGTTCAAAGTTAAACGTTGAAAAGGTAGTGTATGCCCCCAAAAAACCTGTACCCACGATAACATGAACAGCGTCTGAGAGACCACCGCTTCCTAAAAGTAGCCCCATAAAAAAGGAACCTGTTAGGTTCACTAGAAAAGTCCCCAAAGGAAACAACTTATAACTTGAAAAATATTGATTAACAAAATATCTCGATATGGTGCCTAAAAATCCACCTAAACCTACAAGCCAAATTTGGTTACCCATTCTTACACTCCCCGCTTTTTATTCGTAAATAGTGAGTATCCAGTGTATGCAAAAAAATATCCGCCAATTGCGGAAGCCAATATATAAGTACATGCAGAGATGATAAATCCATCTTTTATCAATTGCGTCACATCCATACTGAACGTGGAAAAAGTAGTAAACGATCCGATAATTCCTGTACCAACACCGGTTACGAGCCATCTGGGTAACTCATAATCTTTTGCAATTCCCTGTAGGTAACCTAAAGTAAAACACCCTATCAAATTGATGCAAAGCGTTCCAGTTGGATAGGAGAATCCTTGATAATTGAACCAGATAAAGATGGAATATCGTAATAAAGCTCCGATAACTCCTCCTATACCTACGGCTAAATACATATACATAGGCCACCTCGCCTTTATCTATCTATTTTATATTTATGCGGGGTAACAAAAAAAAGAATCAGAACTGTACTCTGACTCTTCTCTATGCTTTCAATTACTATCGTCTTAATCGGGATCATTGTTATACCATTCTTCTTCCCATTCATCAGATTCATGCTCAGAACACCAGCGATAATTTCGTTTATAAAAGGTTTTAATATAGTTATTTAGCATGATATGTCTTATTTTTGTTTGCCAAGGGGTCAATGCTCCTGCCTGAGAGTACACGTGAATCAAATCACTATAATCTTTGAATATCCTAAGATAAATTTGCTCTAATTGCTTTTGTTGCTCAAGGGTCAAGTTCATCTTTTTTGTACAATCCATTTCTGGATCATTCAATTCTTTATCTGTAGATTCAGCTTCTACTTCCTTTGCTAGTACGTTACCCGATGCGGGAGCAACACACAAAAAAAGAAGACCGGAAATCATCAATACCTTTAACATTCTTTAAATAACCTCTTTAATATCAATTTTTATAACTTGAGTGTTTATAAAAAAATCTCTTTAGTCGTCGTATCGTTCATCTTCATCATCGTCATCGTCATCTCCATCGGTACCTTCCTTCTCCACCTCTAAAACTTTACCAGTAGATTTATCAATCTCCACTTCATACTGGCCGTCCTTTGCTTTGATGATGATCTCATATATCATCCTACCATCCTCTTCTTCCAATTGAGCACGGATAATTTCTCCTTTTACTTTTTCTAAAGCAATTTGTTTTGCCTTTTCCATACTGATCCCTTCAGAGTTGGTCCCATAAGCATTGACAGATAGCAAGTTAAAACAAAATAAAAAAGGAAACAAAATAAAAGTTGTCACTTTTTTCAACATTTTCACTCCTCTTGATTATTTTTGATTTCATTTGAGATTTTTTACAAGTATTCTATTTTTTATTCTCAATAGATTTTTTTAAAAGGTATCTTTAAAAAAGACAGACAGACATTTATTTTAAATTTTGGCTGTGTTAAAGAATAATGTTGTTTTTGCACCTGTTGATTGAAGCGGAAGGCACTCGACTCCTGCGGGATGAAGCGGCCAAAGGTGAGACCCCGCAGGAGCGAAGCGACGAGGAGGCTCACCGGACGCCCCGCGGAAAGCGAGTGCCTGTAGCGGAAATCAACAGTCAAATTAAACACAGCCTTTAATTTTTAATACCCAACGACAAATAGCCCTATTTTAAAATAATAAGTAGAATGCCTACTTCCCTTGGACTCCCTTCACATATCTTAAAAGGAGATAAGATAACAAAAGGGAGGATATAGAGAATGTTTAGTTTAACAGGTGCAGAAATCAGTCATTTTCTACTTGCTATGGGTTGCTTACTTGCTACTGCACATTTACTAGGATTTCTTGTGGAACGAATTTTTATTCCACGTGTTATAGGCGAGGTCATGGCAGGAATCCTTCTTGGACCAACTATTTTAGGCCACTTTTTCCCTGGTTCATTCCAATGGATGTTCCTAGGATTTGCTGGAGAGGATAAATTATTTGGCCTTCTTTATCAATTTGGTCTACTATTGCTGATGTTCTGTTCAGGTTTGAAATTTCAGACGCATTTTAATAAAGAAGATGCCAAAATTACATTAGCCCTGGTACTTGGCTCGACAATTCCTGCCTTTATTGTTGGATGGTTTGCAGCTGATTTATTTAACATCGCTCCATATATGGGTACAGCAAACAATCCATTAGCAATAAAAATAATAATAGCGATATCTATTGCTATTACATCAATTCCAGTCATATCTAAAATTTTTAATGACCTTGGTATTATGGAAACCCGTTTTGCCAAAATTGTAATAGCTTGTGCTGGAATACACGACATACTTTTATGGGTTGCTTTAGGCTTCGCAACTGCTATTGCAAGTGAAGGAAGTTATACTGCCGGAGTTGCTTTTAAAAGTATAGGTATATCATTTAGTTTTATCCTCGGAACATTATGCATTGGATATTTCCTATTTAAACGAATGACCATTGTGAAACAGAATCTTTTATTTAGGTCTTCTAACCTAGGATACTTCTTGTTTATTATGTTCATGCTTGCCTCACTTGCCGGGCGTCTTCACGTTGAAACGATTTTTGGAGCCCTCCTTGCCGGAATTGTAGCAAAATTGGCCTTACCTAAAGCAGTTTCAAAGCGTCTTGAACAGGCCGTATCCAATATTTCCTTCTCATGGTTTATTCCCATTTATTTTGCAATAGTTGGATTGCAGCTAGATTTGGTAAGACATTTTAGCCCCTTATTTTTCCTTGGCTACTTGTTATTTGCAACCCTAACACAGACTTTGGCAGTTTATATTACTTCAAGGATAATTAAACAAGATCGATTTACCAGCTTTAATTTAGGTCTGGCTATAAATGACCGAGGCGGACCTGGAATTGTGCTGTCATCAATAGCGTACACAACAGGAATTATCAATCAAGAATTTTTTGCAGTACTTGTTTTATTAGCACTCGTAACATCCTGGTTACCAGGGACTTGGCTGCGTATCGTTGTAAATAAAGGTTGGAGGCTCATGCCAGGAGATGAAAATGTAGTTCCAAAGTTAAAGAACGAAGATGACCAAATGACGTCATTAAAGGGGTAAGGTCTGAATAGTTAAACATAGTGAAACATCCCCAGTACCTGATTTTCGTTATAATACGGTTGGCCGCTCCCTACGAGACACATCGAAAACAACAAATGAAAAATACCAGCTTATTCTGAGAAAAGTCAGAACAAAAGTTGGTATTTTGTTTTCCCCGCTTCATGGTTTTGAAAAAAAAAATATTTTAATCATTTATCTTTTGTTATTTAAAAAGAATCTAGAGATGAAAATAAAACCTCCTTCACCCATTTACATAAGGGTTTACGAGTTATTCCTATGCTAAAGATTAATCATGATCATTCCTCCATATGAAAAGATATCCCAACCATCAATAATTGGCTGATTTTGGAGCGTGTCGCCTATCCTTAAAATAGATTTTGAATTTTCCCACTATTAGAGTATCATTAGAATAAAAATCTATTCATCTAAAGGAGAGGTAAATATGAGTGTTGAATTTCCAACCGTCCTCGACGTTCTTCAAAACTATAAAACAGCCGTGTACGAAAAAGATGTGGAAAAATTTCTATCCTCCTATCACTCTGAGATTCATATTTTTGATTGTTGGGATTGCTGGGAATACAACGGAATTTCTCAATGGAAAGAAATGGTGACGGACTGGTTTAATGGATTAAGGCAGGACGGTGTCTATCTTAATGTCGAGTTAGACAATTTAGTCGTGGAGGAAAACTCTAGTCTAGCTATTGTTTATGGAACCGTTAAGTATGCCGCTCATATTCAATCAGGTGAAAAACTGCGTCAAACCGCTAATCGATTTACATTCACATTGAAAAAAGAACAAGCATCCTGGAAAATTATCCACGAGCACTCATCGTTACCTACAAACTTAACTTAGGCTCGTGGGACCATTGAAACAAGGATATTCCCAATAAATCTCGATGTCATGAGCAACCCCGACGCAATCCCACTTTCCGAAACAGCAATAAAGGTATACAACAAATTTTGCAGTCCGATATTCTGTACCCCATTACTAATTCCCGTAACCGCAAGCACAATACCAATCCACACTAATGTAGAATGGTCCTTAACAGTAAAAAGTAAGGTAACCCCCACCAATCCAAGTAACACACTGGTCAATAACGGAATTCGAAATCCTTTCCGCTCAATCCATCTAGTTGCGATAGGTGTCATGATCATGGCAAAAATCGAAAGCGATAGCATGACGATTCCAGCCATTTGCGAGCTTGCACCTAACGTACTTTGGATAAATGTTGGGAAACTTAACAGTACGGCAAAAAATAGGACGGTTGATAAAATGTACTGCCCAAAAATAAGTGCTACATTCAAGTTTTTCCGAAAGAAATTCACATTGATAAATGGTTCATCCCTTCTCTTCTCGTATAGGTAAAAAATAACCGTTAGGATAAACGCAAGAATCAAAGTTCCGATTCTAACACCTTGCTCGAGTCCAAGTAAAAAGACCATCCAAGAAGTGATAAATAAACTAAATAATAAAATTCCAATTCCATCCAACTTATATGATTTTGCTGTATTCTTCTCATCTTTCGGGACAAACAAGATCGTTAATCCAATTCCGAGTGCTAATATCGGCAAGTTCACATAAAAAATAACCGGCCATCCTCCGAACTTAATGAGCATTCCACCTATCGTTGGTCCGAATGCAGCAGACGTTGTGGCAAAAACAGCTAATGTCCCAATTACACGGTTTTGATTGTGCTGAATGGTATGACGGATAATCCCAACTCCGGCTGGAAAGAGCGCGGAGGTACCAATGGCTTGGATACCACGCATCGCAAGTAACATAGGCATGTTCGGAGATAATGGTGCCAAAATGGATGATACCACTACCAGCATAAGACCACTTAAAAAGATCAATTTCCTCCCATAAATATCACTTAACTTTCCAATTAATGGAGTAAAAATCGCACTAATAATAAAATAAGAAGCAATTAACCATGAAATATTTGTTGAACTCAGTTGAAAATCCTTTTGAATGGCTGGTAATGCTACTGTAATCATCGTTGTATTTAATGGATTAAGGATAGTGCCCAGTGCCACAGCTAGTATAGTAAGCTTTTCATTTTTCCTCACAGTCATTCCAATGTCTCCTCTAGATCGCATATCCTTTCATTTTAGCACAATTAGTATCTTCAGCAGTGCAAAATGAAGACGCACGGGCTACTGCCCCTGCGTCCTAAAAAAACTGCATCTATTTATCATATAGTGCCCTGGTGGAGCTGGATTGCATGGCCGACCGGCTTACCTCGATTCCGTCGGCCACCCTCAACACCTCTCCATCGATGCCATCAACGATGTTTTCGACGAGGCTAATGTCTTCTCCGGCATCGATCCTAATCCCATTGGCGGTCTGTCGAATGACGTTGGATTCAATCTTGATGCCAGAAGGGATTCCTTTGCCCCGTCCGTGAGAACCGCGGTCTTCACTGAGCCGAATCGCCCAGAATCCGTCAGTCCCTCCAGTGATGTGGTTACCGCGCAATTCCGTGCCGGGCGCATTGCGGACCTCGATGCCTGCCTTCGAATCCTCCCCGGCGGTGATTCTGTTGTCCTCGATGAGAGTGTCAGGAGTTCCCAAGATAACGAGAACTCCCTGACGATTTCCAATCAGGTTATTAGAGTGCACCCAGTTTCTAGGACCTGAGGCGTCATGCTTGTTCTTGGACCCGCCGGAATTGCCCAGGGCGATGCCTGCCTGCTGCCCGCCGATGACCGTGTTGTCCCGGATTTCGTTCAGGTATTCACCCTCGCCGTGCAGGTCGATGGCATCGAGGAGGCTGTCAACGATGGTATTCTCCGCCACAAGATTATTGTGTGTAGGGAATTGCAGCAGAATAGCGTGCCGGAGATGCCTACCATCGAAAGTATTGCCGATGACGACGTTGTGCCGGGAATCATTAGCGGTATCCGGGTCATGCTGGTTCCTTGAGCCTTCGATAGCGATGCCGTAGCCCTGACCGCCGGGGCCAACGGCGGTTGCCTCACTAATGTAGTTTTTAGAAAGTGTCACTTCACGGCTGGCCTTGACGGAGATGCCGTGGCGCTCGAACCTACGGATGCCCAGGTTCTCCACCAAGACTCGGGAACTAGCCCGCCCTTCGTATGATCCGAGATAGACCCCGTACATGGGGCCGCCACCCGTGTCTCCCTCGTCGGTGTCGTTGCCGAGAGGACCCTTATGACGGGAAGTGATGGTGAAGTCAGCAACGATAACATCGTGGACACCGGAGCCGCGAATCACCCGGCTGTCATCCTCGCCGTCGAGGGAGGTTAATAGCACGGTTCTCTCCTGGCCCTCGCCGCGCAGGTCCACGCCACTGCGCAACACGATGTTCGCCGTCTTGTCGGCCGGGTCAGTGGAGCGCAGATCATAAGTACCGGCCGGGAGTACGACCTCATCACCCGGTTTGGCCATGTCTAGGGCTTTCCTGATGGCTGCCGCGTCATCGTGTGAGTCCGGATTGGGATCTGCTCCGAAATCAGTGACGTACAGTGACCTTCCCATGGCCTGATTCGGCTTCGCCACCACAATTGGCGAGCCGGACTGGTCCACCAGGCCAGGGACCTGCCATTCGCTGCGCCAGGATGGTACGGGTTCCGTGTCGTCATCGTTTTTGACCAGCACGTCGGATTCCCCGGCGGTGCATGAGGTCAAGAGGAGCACTAAGCCAAAGATCGCCCACCACCAATTCTTCGGACCTCGCTTGCTTTTCCAAATAGATCCCTTCATTAGACTTCACGCGTCCTTCCTTGTCTCTTTTCGCCCCTCTCGTGCCCATGTTAGGCGTCACGAAAAACAGTGAGCCCGCTGGACTGGACTCGATTCGCCGAACCCGCGGGCTCACCACCTTCTAGATGCTTGATTTCCCTAGCAGTCATCAACGTCATCCCACGACCAAGGGTCTATCGACGGGAGTTCCCCTTACCCTTACCTTTGTTTTCATTCTTACCCAATTTGAAGTTCAACGGGACATCTTTTTCCAACGGAGTGTCTGCCGAGGAACCGCCAACATGCACACGGTATTTTCCGTCAGCAGTTGCCCACTCGCCATCAGCCCAATTCTCGAGGTTGTCCGGTTCTTCCGGAATGAAGTAAGAGAACGGATGGTTAGAATCAGCATGGTTAATCCGTAGAGTCACCTGCTTGCTCTCACTAGGCTTAAGCTCAACCTTCTCGAAGTGGACAAGTCGCTTGGTTGGCTGCCCAGCTTTGTCCGGCAAGGACAGGTAGACCTGTGTCGCTTCTTTACCTGTAACGTCACCAGTGTTCGTGACAGTGAAGGTTACGTCAATACCGGACAACGAGCCGTTATTGCCGTTACCTTTACCGCGGACCTTCTTCACCTTGAGATCGTCATATTCGAAGGTCGTGTACGACAGGCCGTAACCGAATGGGAAGAGCGGCTTCACGTCGTTTGCCTCGTACCAGCGATAGCCCATCTCGAGGCCCTCGGAGTACTTGGCAATTAACTGATCAGAACCGTCACCGTACGGTCCAGGGCCACCTGGCTTGCCAGTGTCTTGACGGGTTCCAGGGTACTGCTCCTCGGTCGCATAGGCAGCCTCACGCTCGGTGGCACCGAATGTCACAGGCAGCTTACCGGAAGGATTGACCTTACCGTAGAGTAGGTTAGCGACGGCATTGCCATCCTCCATGCCTGGGAACCACGCTTGGAGTACGGCAGGGACATCATCCAGCCACGGCATGAGCACCGTACCGGAGGTCTTCAGGACCACAGCCGTCTTCTCTGCGTTGGCCTTTAGAACGGCGTCGATTAACGGCTCCTGCTCCACCCAGTCTTCTCGTTCGGGGTGCACGTTGAGATCGATAGCTGGGAAGCCAAGAGTATGACGGTCCGCAGTCTCATGTGGGTTATCGCCGACCATTAGCAATACAACGTCGGACTTAGCGGCTAGCTTAGCGGCAGCCTTAGGGTCACGACCATCGTTGTACGTCACTTCAGTGTCATAGCCCAACTCCTTGATTACATTCACTAGACCCTCCTGCGGGGTGACCGTATAAGGGGCTACAACATTCTCGTTGTTGTCCCGAACGGAGCGAGGGGACATTTTTGCCTCACCTACGAACCACTCGAGTCCAATTAGTGCGATTGACTTCGGCTTGCCGTCCAGTGGCAGGAAGCCGTTATCGTTCTTCAGCAGCACAGACCCTTCCTCGGCCATTTTCCGTACGCTGGCGCCGTTCGCCATCGGATCGACGATCTCCGGCAAGAACTTGTCATAAGGCTCATCCATGTGGCCGAATTCAATCATCTTGATGTACCTTGGACGAAGCAGATTGTCAATGTCGTCCTCGGTTACTTTACCCGAGTCGAGGGCATTCTGGATTTTCTCTTTGGTATAGTACTGCGGTGCCCAATCGAGCTCAACATTTGTGCCCGCCTTTATGGCAGCAACTGTGTCGTGAATGGCGCGACGGTCACTCATGACGTAACCATCGAAGCCCCATTTATCCCTTAGTGCATCTTGGAGAAGTTCAGAGCTGTCACAAGCATAAGTGCCGTTGACATCCGGGAAAGAGCACATCACGGAAGCCGGGTCAGCATCCTTGACGGTCATTTCGAAGGGTAGCATGTACAACTCATTCATGGCCTGTGAAGGAACCTGGACACCCATCGTCCAACGCTCGGTCTCCTGCTCGTTTCCAGCCAGATGCTTGAGCTGGGCCTGAACCCCTTGATCCTGAATACCCTTAACCTGCTCGGTTGCCAGGGTACCTGTCAGATACGGATCTTCGCTGAAGTACTCATAGTTCCGCCCATTATACGGGTGACGCACGAGGTTCATGCCCGGTCCAAGCAGCACGTGATGCGAGAAGGCACGGGTCTCCTCACCTAGGATCCGGCCGGCCTCATAGTTCAGCTCACGGTTGAAGGTTGCGGCCATGGACAGAGTGGACGGCAGGCCCGTCGCCTCTGGGTCATTGCCACACGATCCACCCTTCACGCCCGTACCTCCGTTAGTCATTCGGATAGTGGGAATGCCCAGTTCCTCAATCCCACGGATCTGCCGGCCGGTGTCTTGCCACTCACACCCGGGCAGGGTACCCTGTGGTGCGAATTCTCCGTTCATATATTTACTAGTACCACCTCTTTTGATGACGACCGTCTCACCAGTGTCATTCTCATTAAAGCGCGAGATGGCGATTTGCTGGATTTTCTGTTCCATTGTCATCTCATCGAGAAGTAGCTCGGTTCGCTCCTCTGCAGAGAGCTGGGTGTTCATCCAGGGTTTGGTCCCTTCTGTTTCACCCTTCTCCGCATAAGCAGGAATGACTAATGTAGACAGAAACATCGTAGCTGTCATAAAAATAGAATGAATTCGTTTTATCAATTTTATTCTCTCCTAACATCTATTTGTCTAGTAGTGTTTTTCACTCCCTTCCTCCGTAATAGTATCTTAGTATAGAGATAATCTATTACACTAGTATGTACCTCGAATTACAATACAGTAACAAAAACCACGAAAATAGTAATGCTTCCAAAGGCCTACACAGGAGCAAAAACACTGTGGTAGCAACGTTTTGCCAAGTTGATACCAAATAATAATATTTAAACGAGTATTATTTTCATTATTCAAAATATACAAATAACCTCTATTTAAACTTTATTAATATAATATTTCAAAAGAAGTAAGTCTTATCCTACTCAAGTAGAAGTTCAAAAAACCACAAATAGGCAAAGTTCCATTCAACATTTGCCCATTTGTGGTTTATTCTTTTTGTTCTATGTCGCTATCGTATAATGATCATTTACTAGCTAACGGAATGAATTATTCTTTATCAACCGGGGAAAGAATATGATCTTTATATGTATCAACATACATATTACCATTGGCTGCCATTACGGCATAAACAACCTCCTGTTTTGTTAAATTACGATTTTTTAACTCCGATTCCAGCCATGAGAATGTTAGATTATTTTGTTCTAAATTTTCTTTCATTATTTCTCCATCCATAATAAGTTCAATAGGTAATTTCTGCTCAGGCATTACGGCAAACATTATATCCTGTCGTGTAACATTTCTAAATTGTGGCTTTTTTAACACTGTTAGTGTTCCATTCGTTTCAACGCTAAATTCGCTGAAATGGCACCTAACGAAATGGCTGCCACAAAATCAAACATTGTCATTTGCGATATCGTTTGTTTACCTAAAATCCTTGCTCCAATTAGTAATAAACTAAATGAAGCAATGGACCTCAAAATGACTTCGAAATGTTCAGGCATTTCCTCACCCCGTTTTCATCTATTGTATAGTCCTATCATAGCCTAGTTTTTTCATATTTATTAATTTCACATTCCCTTTCTTGATATAAGAAAAAGACAGTTCTTCTCCTAAATGAAACGAATACACACTGTGGCTATGATAAGGGATTGCGAGTAGTCTTTTTGGAAGTGAGAAAACCGTAGGGTTTTTGGTTGATTTTAATAAAATGAATTTATGTAGATTATGATACTGTTATATTTAATAGAAAAAACCTCATTTCCTTAAGGTAGGGTTCACCCTAACGGAACGAAATGAGGTTCTTGTTGTCTATATTTTTATCAATATATCCTTCTTTATTCTCCCACCGACTTTTTAAGAATTTCATCCCAATGTGATAAATATAGTAGGTGCCCTTCCTTTTCTACAAAAGAATAAATAGAATTTGGATACTTTTCTCGAAGATATTTAGAAGTCTCCGCTGTCCAAACCGTGTCTTTGCCACCCTGCCATATATTCACTTTCACATTTGGAACCGATTCTCTGTTGGTTCTATATTTATTGCACAATGCTAGAGCATCGTAATAGACTGCCAACCCATTATGCTGGTATCCTTCCACCGCACCTTTCGTAATGACCGCCTGCATGGCTGGATCAGTGGCAATTTTTTTATCCTCTTCAACCATTTGTTGAATAGATTCTTGAATGGCCTTCTCCAAGTTCTTCGTTAATTTCTTGCTGAAACTCCTAAAAAACACCTTTGTCATAAACGGTATGTACATGTTCATATTCCTAATCATTTTCCAATTTGACGGCAGTATTTTTTTAGTGGTATCACTATTTAAAGGTATGGCACTGCTAACCAAGTTAAGGGTTGTTACCTTTTCAAAATATTTGTCTGTGAAAACCTGTCCGTATAATCCACCAGCAGACCAGCCAATAATAGCAGCTTTTTGGATTCCTTTCGCGACTAGAAGGTCATTAATTGCATCTGCAAAATCCTCCATCGTATAGTCCGTCTTCGTATCCGAGCTTCCATAACCAGGACGATTAATGGCAAAGAAACGGATATTATATTTATCTAGTATGCTTGGATCTGGATGAACGGAACTGGCGGAGGATCCAAATCCATGAAGGAAAATCACTGTGTTTTCATTTGTTTCCCCGTAACCGATATACGATAATTTCTGATTATCCGATAATTGAATAAAAGACTCATAGTAATTCTGCAACATGATATTCCCCTTTGTTTTTTACTGGTTAATGAAACATGGGGACGGTTCTCATGTTTCATCCCATTCCATTAATTAACCCATTTTTCCGCATAATAATTTTTCATAAAATCTAGTAATATTTCTTAGCCCGATGCATCCTAACAAGCTCGCTAAATGTTTCCTGATCCCCTTTCCGCGCCTTTTCAACTAGCTGTTGGTTGAATCTCATTTCATAGAAAATGTCGTGCTCCGGTTCAATCGGAGATAGCATCTCCAGCCTTGATTTCATGTATTTACATACCCCATTTCAACCCTTCTACATATAAAGATGCAGTTAAAGTTAGAGATCTATCATTTTTTTAAAAAATTTTTTAACTCACATCTGACTTTTTCATTATTTGGGTAATCGAATGAAACACGAGAACTGTCCCTATGTTTCAAATTGTTATCCCAAAAACATCTTTCAAGCTACTTTTACCTTTATTTGTTATTTTCAGTGCCCGTGTGGAAGGGATTCTTTCCATCCAATTATTTTCAAGAAAATATAATAATAGGGAATGCCCTAGTGCTCCTGCTAGATGAAATTTTCTTTCGCTCCAATCTAGACATTTACAGGTAAAAGCGCGTCTTTTCTTTCTTAGTTGGTTATGGTCGATACCTATAGAGTTGAAGAAATGTTCGCCAACTGATGTTAATTCAAAGTTTTCTTCATGCTCGTAAATGTAGTGGTTTTGTAATAAGGAATTCGTTACTGCGACTCCGAGTTTACCGGCTAAATGATCATAACAGGTTCGAGCAAAATGGATTTCTTTTGTTCGGGAGACCGCTCTGAAAGAATTCGGTTTTCTTTCTGGTGAGAGTGCCAAAAACGATTCTAGGACACTTGCCACATCTGAGTTGGCGATGGAGAGGTATTTATGTCTCCCTAATTTTTCGGATTTTATTATCCCTTTTTCGATCATTTTCGTTAAATGAAAGCTGGCTGTCTGAGGGGTTATTTTTGCCATCATAGCTAACTCGGAAACCGTATATTTTCTACCATCTAATAAGGTTAATAGCATCGTTGACCGTGATTGCTCACTAACAAGGGAAGCAACCTCTGAAACAAACGGATCAAAGTTCATTTTATTTCCCCCAACCAATAAATGTAATCCATACTTCGATGATAATCTTACTATTCATAAATTACAATAAATTTGAAAATGACTTAGGGAGGAATTTAAATTGAATTCATTAGAATTATTTTTACTAGATTTTCAGGAATGCCGTCGACGTTTTCTCATGACCGCAGCCGCTTTTCCTGACGACCTGCTATGCTGGAAACCTGATAAAAACGCCCAATCAGTTAGCGAAATCATTCGTCATGTTTTGCTGCATGATTTTTATTGGCTCATGATTTTAAAGGAAGAAAGGCTGCCTACCGCTGAAGAATTACAACATCTAGCGAAAAAACCATTCACCAACCTGCAAGATGAAATCGGCTGGTCGAGAGTCTACCAAAACCAATTCAGCGAATTCATCAAGACACTGGATGTAAATGAACTTGGTACTAGATATATTAGCTGGCCGCATAAACCAATTCGGCGAACCCTTGGAGATACCCTAGAAAGAAAATCCTATCACGACGCCGTCCATACCGGACAACTACTACAATACTTAAGAATGCTGCAAATTGAAAGACCGTTGATATGGGACTAAAAATGAGTGCCTGTCACCAATCACCTAAATTTTAGGTGATTGGTGACAGGCAACACTATTTTTGTTTTTCATATTTTAATAGGTTTTGGCCGTTTTTACACACTGGTCAGGTTGAATTAACATTCGCTGGATATACTCTATATTGTAAGTAAAACTAATTTGGAGGGAAAAAACATGAAAAAGAGTTTTCAAAAGATTGTACTATCGATCGCTGCTGTTTCTGCTCTTGCGTTAGGGACTATTGCTGGCACTAGTATGCTCGTGTCCAATGCAAAAGCGAAATCAAACGACCATAATGGTAAAGTGAAAAACGTCATTTTCATGGTCCCTGATGGTTATTCTGCCGCTTATGCAACAAACTACCGTTGGTTTAAAGGGGAAGAATCATTGATGGATTCGATGCTGGTTGGGATGCACCGTACATACTCCTCTAACTCGGAAATAACGGATTCAGCAGCCGCTGGAACAGCGTTCGCAACAGGAGTAAAAACGAATAATGGCATGATCAGTACTTCACCAGACGGTAAGAAGTTAAAGACCATTCTAGAAGCCGCTGAAGAAAACGGAAAAGCAACAGGGTTAGTAGCCACTTCAACAATCACACATGCTACTCCGGCGGTTTTCGCCTCGCATGTTGCGTCACGTGTGAACGAAGCGGATATCGCACCACAATTAATCGATAATGATGTAGAAGTGATTCTTGGTGGGGGGAAGAAATACTTCCCGGATTCTATTTTAAAAGAAGCAACCGGAAACGGATATGATATCATCTCGAATAAAAGCGAATTAAAGAAAGCAAAACAGTCGACAAAATTAATCGGATTATTCGCCGTTGATGCGCTGGCTCCTGAATTAGACCGTGACACAACCGAGCAGCCTAGCCTAGAAGAAATGACAAAATCAGCATTGGAAGTTTTACAAAAGGATAAAGACGGCTTTTTCCTAATGGTGGAGGGAAGTCAAATCGATTGGGCAGGACATGCTCATGACGCAGCATGGGCGATGAAGGATACAGAAGCCTTCGAACAAGCTTTAGCAGCCGTACTTGAATTTGCTAAAAAGGATAAAAACACGTTAGTTGTTGTAGCCGGTGACCATGATACAGGCGGGATGTCGGTTGGAGGTTATGGACATAGAGAAGTAAAATTGAAGATTCTTCGCAAGGTAACCGCAACTGGCGGCAGAATGGCGAGCAAATTAGATTCGACTCGCAGCAATATTAAAGAAGTGGTAAAACAATACACCACTCTAGACCTAAAAGATGCGGAAGTCCAAAAAATTAAAGCGGCATCAAATCCAGATATCGCCATCAACCAAGTCATTTCAGAACGCGCTTCAGTTGGTTGGACTAGCTCGAATCACACTGGCGTCGATGTCCCATTATATGCATTTGGCCCAGGTTCTGACCTATTCAAAGGTTTACATGAAAACACAGACATTCCAGTATTAATGGCCCAAGCCATGAAAATGAAATTTACACCTTCAAAATAACTGAGAAGGCGCTGTTTTTAGCAGCTCCTTTTATTTTTAAAGCTGTGTTAAAGATACATGTTGTTTTATGCACCTGTTGATTGCAGCGAAAGGCACTCGACTCCTGCGGGATGAAGCGGTCAATGGTGAGACCTAGGTAAAATACTCCTCGAAGAGGGAGCATTTGTACCCCGCAGGAGCGAAGTGACGAGGAGGCTCACCGGACGCCCCGCGGAAAGCGAGTGCCTGTAGCGGAAATCAACAGTCTAATTTAACACAGCCATTTTAAAAAAATAAGTACCTTAGCATAATTCACGAAGATTAACCTCAGCAAAACGATTAAAAATCAGCGCTTGCGGGTCAAATTCTAGAAAACTAGTCACTTCATTAGGGACCACGATAGTAGAAACTCCTGCAGAAAGAGCAGCAATGCTTCCATTTACGGAATCCTCTACTGCTATCGCTTCATGTGGGAGAATTCCTAGTTCCTCGATAGCTTTATGGTATAATTCAGGATCCGGCTTTACTTTCGAAACATCTTCTTTTGCTTTAATAATTGGGAAATGTTCTCTGATTTGAAAACGAACTAAAAAATCCTCAATCCACTTTCGCTCAGAGCTTGAGGCAATGGCGAGTTTCAACCCTAATCTCTTGGCTTCTTCGATTAATTCTTCCACGCCATCCCTGAGAACAAGGCTCCCTTTTAATGTTTGAAACCGCTCATATACTTTTCTTTTCAACGTAACCCGATCTAGGGAGCCCTTCTGTTGACTTTCGATATAAGAATACAAAACCTCGTCCGTAGTCCCTATAACTTTAGCAAATTCAGTAATGGGTAAATCAATTCCATAATCTTCTGCTAGTACTTCTTTAAAAACCTTAAACCATAAAGTCTCTGTATCAATAATGGTACCATCGAAATCAAATATTAAAGCCTTTATCAAAATTATTCCTCCCTTACGAGTTTGCTATTTTACGATTTCCTGGAATTCTGCCTTTTTCCAATCTGATTTTTTGATTGTACAGGAATGGTGGCAAAACTCCAAGTAAATAGCGACAGGCGGATGCGGTGCCTGTCACCAATATCCTAATTTTTGGAATCACAAATAAATAAAGGGGCACCACGATTCGTTTCGTGGTGCCCCTTTCCCTTTTAGGGTTTAACAAAAATTTTTTTTGTTAGGTGTTCGTTTTAATTGACGAACGCTGTTCCGACGATGACTAGTAGAACAAATAGAACAACGATTAATGCAAAGCTATTTGCGCCGAATCCACCGCCATAGCCATAGCCGTAACCGCCGCCGTATCCACAAAATCCAAACATTCTTCTCACCACCTGAAAATATTGGATAAAAAACATCCTCAGGGACATATATATTAAAAAATGCGAAGTTTGTTTGGACAAATATCATGATTTCTCAAAGAATCAGCGTTTTGCTTAGGCCCATCCTAATGGGACAGGCATGTTGGTGGAAAGCCCTACACAGTGACATCGTTTTTTCCAAAAAGTAATTTTCAAACAAACGTTTGATTGAATTCCGTTACAACTAACTAATTCAAAGGGCATTTTCCCTATACGCAAAATTCTTCTTTTTTCGCATTGTATAGTGATATAACGTGAAAGAAGTAAATTTGGCGTAAGACTATAATTTAATCCGAAACACCTTACTCGTTAACGGGTGCAAAAATTTCACCCCCCGTTTTGTCAACATGTCAGCGATGATATGCGACAGATAAGAAAGAGATGAAACAATAGCCAATCCCTCTATCCCTGTATCTTGCTCGAGAAGGTACGACATCACCGACCAAAAGGCGAACGCCCAAATCGTGTGCGTGGCTCCACGGTGTGAAAACCATCCCGCTCCCCCAACGAAACAAGAGAACAAAACTAACCATCCTATCCCATTGGTAGCTGCATAATAAATCAGGACCAAACCAATGACGCTCATGAGGATATTTTTTAACGTTTCCTGACTTCTAAGAGCAAAGCCCAACATCACGGCACCTGCACCCAATAGAAGAAGTTTATTTTGGATGGTGTACCATTCTCCAGTTAGGAAGGAAATTTCTTTTAACAACAGAGCACCCAATGCCAGCCCTATCAATGCCAATGCTAAAACCAAGCCAACTTTCTTGAATCGTTTAACTGTTTTCGTTACATGTTTATTTAATAGATTGTTTCCATCAAGATCAGCAGCAAGTGAAGCGACCCCGGACGTAACCATCAGAATCGGTATTTGCTCAAGCGGTTGATTCAATGACGCAATGGCGCCAATCCCCAATCCGATCGCTAAATGTGTATGACCCTTCACACCTGCACCTCCTATCATCTAAAAATCATTATAATAGTATAGCAATACGATGTTAATAGGGATAATGACGGAGAAACCGCTAGCAATTTGTGGGCATTAATTGGAATCGCCTGCATTAGTCTATTCGTTGTAACTGCAACAGTATTTTTATAAAAATCCTCCCGTGTCGCAGCCAATCTGAAAGGCAATAAGTCGCATAACAGAAAGGGGCAGGTCGAAAGGGAACCTGCCCCATTTGTTTTCTATTGTTTCCAATACAGCAATAAGATCATATTGACGACTACTAGAATAGAAAAGATTTTAGAAAGAGCTTGATGTCCCGATGCATAAAGGGCATACGCTCCTAGTCCAAAAACGACGACCTCCCCAATGATTCGCCATGGGATGGGGAGGAGGTAAGCAGATTTAGGGGCAATGAACATCCCCCATACTACCATAACGATGATCGGTACCCCGACACCTACTCCGAATCGTACCATTGAAATACTTTTTAAATGAAATCCCCAGTAACCAATGGATAACAGGACACCTAATTCTAACAACAGACGGAGCAGCAGGTTTAAATTTTTTAATAGAATCATAGGATTTCCCCTTCTATATTAGTTGATATTTCAGCCAGTCGGTAAAAAATAGAATGATAGTGCGGAGATACAATCAGCTATGGCATGCGCAAAAATCAGAGGAACGAGTCGACGAGTTTTCAAGAAGTAAATTGGAATGATCACCATTGGAATGACAGTTAGAAACCGATAAAGAGAATAATTAGGATCAAGAGTCAACGGCAGAACGGTGTGCTGTAAGGCCCAGAAAAACATGACAATAATAACCGCCGTCACCTTATTTCTAAAGATATCGACTAGTTTCGGTAAACCATACCCCATATAAATAACTTGCTCCATCACCGCCCAGCCAATTGGCCAAATCAAAACACTGTAAAGTCCTCCCCACAACGGCAGCGGACCGGCTAGGATGGGGTTGGATACTTGCCCATAAATAAGTAAAGAGATGAGATTTCCCCATAAAACGGTTAACGGCAACAAAACGAGCAAAAGCAGTAGAGAATGTATGACATCACTTTTTATCCTTGCACGTGAAAATCCAATAATTGATTTGAGTTCCGTTCCTTCCTTCCTTAAAATCCAAACCATTAAAGCCAAGCATCCAAGGTCAACCAACGAACCGTAAACCGTCCACCATTTCCCCGCATCCAGGAAATCGAGTGGATTGGATGTGAACTGTGATCCCCAGGAAAAAACTCCTTGGGCAAATAAAGAAAAAATCGTCCGGCTTAACAAAATAAGTAACAGCAACCATAACATTTTTTGATTTTTCAATATTCCACCTCCTATCCCTTAAAAAACTTTACTGTCGGTTAAAATTGTTATAACATTTAAAATATAAAATGAAATTTCTTTTTTGTAAAGGAATTTTTTTCAAATTAATTAAGTAGGTGAATGAATCTTGAAAAGAGAACAAAACAAAGCCATGACGAAGAACATGCTGATGACAGCGGCCATGGAACTTTTTAAAATACAGGAATACCAAAAGACGACGATAGACGAAATTGTTAAAAAAGCTGGAGTCAGCAAGCCGACCTTTTTTGCCTACTTCAAATCCAAGGAGCAAATTTTATACGAATTTGATGTAAATCAGCTAGAAACCTTTCGAATGAGCATGAAGGAGCAAATGGATCAACAAGACAAGGACATATTCAACAATTTAAAAAACTCGATTATCAACATGGCCACTGTCCTACATACCACACCAATGTTCACTCAAAATATGATGCATTTGCTAACGATAAATGAAGAATATAAAGAATTGCTTAGGAAGATGTTCGGACTATTTCAATCGATTACCGAAGAAGTGATTCAATATGGACAACAGCACGCGATGGTCACCACCAACATTTCACCTGAGACGATAGCAAAGGACATCAACACCATTTACATCGGCTCTCTCGTCACATGGGTCATCTCTAACGGAACAGATTCCCTCCAAGAGCTACTAAATGAGGCATTGGACCATTACCTGTTGGGGATTTTAATTAGTGGGGAGTGAAACACGGGGACGGCTCTCGTGTTCGCCCTACTGGGGTTTCTTTTGGAGAAGAAGTTGGTTTTGCCCCTTAATCGGGAGACTTACTTCGGTTTTCTTGAAGTTGGGCATATACAAGGAAAGTTGGGCATTTACTTGGAAAGTTGGGCATTTCCAAGAAAACCTGGGCATAAACGTTAAAAGTTGGACATTTACTCAAAAAGTTGGGCATATGTGTACGAAAGTTGGGCATAAATTTCAAAAGTTGGAAATAAGTGCTCAAAAGTCGGGCATATAATTTTTTAGTTGGGAATAAACCTTAAAAGTTGGGCATTTACTCAAAAAGTTGGAAATAAAACTTCCCACACTTTACTCCAAACTATGAAAAATTCTAAAAAAAAGCGTCCTTTTTTCATTTCACACCTAAAAAAACAAATAATCTTTTACTTTTCGACGGAAAAAGTCTATATCCATCACAAAAATCCCGTCGAGCCCCCCCTTTTCAATCATTTTTTTACTTCCCCACCAACTTTTGATCATCAAAGAGAGCTAGACCTGGCACCAAGTTAAATTCTAATTTGCTTTTTCTATAATTCCAACAGAATGCCCCCCATTCATACAAAATCTGACCCATTCCAACCCAAATCTCTCATTAGTTATGACCGAAAATTGGAAATAACTAGCAGGTTGGTGACAGGCACCATAAATGGGCACCATAAACAGCACCATAAACAGCACCATAAATATATTGAAAAATTTAATAATTAGTGTTTAAATTTAAACTAACCGGTCATTTTAATAATATGGATTAGGAGGTTTTCTCGTATGTCGACTGAGGAATTTTTTGATGTCAGGGGTTTAAAGATTTTCACGAAAAGGATGGGGGCTGGAACTCCCATTGTTTTTTTACACGGAGGACCAGGTGGTGAACACCGCTTTTTCCTTCCGCATTTAGAAGGTTTAGCTGATAAGTGTGAGCTAATCTTTTACGATCAAAGAGGCTGCGGGCGGTCTGAGGAGGATGTTCATAAAAGGTATAGCTTTGAAGAAGAAGTGGAAACGCTGGAAGAGCTACGCAAGTCTTTAAAGTTGGAAAAGTTAAATCTAGTCGGTGAATCATGGGGATCAATGCTTGCCTTATTGTATGCTTCCAAATACCCGGGTCAGGTGAATAAACTCTTTCTGACTGCGGCGGTTGGAGCAACTGCAGACGGCTATCTTCAATTTTCGGATTTATTAATGAATCGCCTTTCTCCCCAGGACAAACAAATACTTGATAGGTTAATGCAGAAGTACCGGGAAGGAACGGTAGAAGTTTCTGAGATTTTTAAAATCATTGACCCTTGCTATCTGCACTCCCCTGAAAACCTTGTTAAAAAAACGAAGACCAAAAGCAACGCCGAAGTAAATAGAATCTTAGGGCAGGAAATCATTGATAAATATGCTGATAGCCTGAAATTAGACGTTTTAAGCTCCGTTCCCATTCTTATTGCACAAGGTGATGCAGATATTATTACTCCTACTCACCTAGACGAGTTATTTATCAAATACTTGCCACACACCAGATTAAAAATAATGGAAAATTGCGGTCATTGGACAGTCATCGAGCAATCTCAACAACTCGGTCATCTAATCAAAGAATATTTCAATTGATAGACATCTTTTCAGAATTAGTAAGAAACATTGCATTAAACCGACCGTTTAGTTTACAGTAGAAACAACTCCAATTACGTTGATATCTTACCGTTTTGGACGGCTAATCATTTTTTATCGAGGAGGAAAAAGTCTTGAGTAAAACTGCGCAAACCTTTTTACAAGAATTAAATGATGGAATGCAATTATTAATGAGGAATGTTACTGAAGCAGTCTGGATGGCCCAAACGACGGGTGATCCTGAATGGGCCAACAAACTTAGCGAGGCTGAAACAAAATTAAGCTTGCTATTTTCACAAAAAGACCTTTACGAAAAAACAAAGCAGTATTTAGAGGAAGATGACTTAACAGAACTAGAAAGACGACAACTACTCCTTTTTATGAATACTATGAAGGAAAACCAATTGCCTGAAGAACTGATTGCAGATTTGTCCAAACGGTCTTCTGATTTAAATCTCTTGTTCAATACGTTTACTCCCGAAGTAGATGGTCTGCAATATTCAGCAAATGACATTAGAGAGATTTTAATGAACAGTGATGATCACGAGCTACGTAAAAAAGTATGGTATGCAAGCAAAGAGGTAGGAAAAGTAATTGAAAAAGACCTTATCGAGCTCATCAAAAAGCGTAATGAGGCTGCTAGATTACTAGGATACGAGAATCATTACCAAATGAGCTACGATTTGCAAGAATTGGACCAAGCCGAAGTATTTTCCATCTTTCAAGATTTAATTAAAGAAACGGATAGCGCCTATCGTTCGATGAAAATGGAGCTAGATGAACGATTAGCATCTAAGTTTGGAATAGCAGTTTCTGATATACGCCCTTGGCATTATGTTGACCCATTTTTCCAAGAAGCCCCTCCCTCAGACGAAACGAATTTTGATCCTTTCTTTGTCGAAAAAGATATTTTGCAAATGACAACCGAAACTTTCCAAGCAATGGGAATAACGATTGACGATTTATATGAAAAGAGCGATTTATTTCCACGTGAAAAGAAAAATCCAACTGCTTTTTGTATCGACATCGATCGTGAAAGTGATGTCAGGGTTTTATGCAATCTAAAGGAAGATTCCTATTGGATGGAAACCAATTTACATGAATTTGGTCATGCGGCTTATTTTAAATATGTCGACTCCGAGCTACCATTTATTCTACGTAACTGTAGTCATACATTAACGACAGAAGCCATTGCAATGATGTTTGGCAAAATGGGGAAAGATCCACGGTGGTTACGTCAATTTCTAAAAATGGACGAAAAAGTGTTGCTAGAACGAACACCTGAGTTACACAAGTTGCAAAAGCTAGCGATGTTGATTTCCGCGAGATGGATTATTACCTTTGTCTTTTTTGAAAAGGAATTATATGAAAATCCGGATCAAGATTTAAACATTTTATGGTGGAAAACCGTCAATGAAATCCAATTAGTCACACCACCTGATTCTACCGACCAACCGGACTGGGCTGCAAAAATCCATTTTACCTTAGCACCGGTCTATTACCAAAACTATTTACTTGGTGAACTGATGGCGGCTCAATTACTTCGTTATATTGAGAATTCCATTTCACCAGAGATTTTCACGCAAGCAACAGGTGACATGCTCATTCATCAATACTTTAAACCGGGTGCACGATATAATTGGAATGAAAAAATCCAACGAATCACCGGTGAAAAATTAAATCCCAACCATTTCTGTTACTATTATTGCCAAGAGGATAAGGTTACCACATAATAAAAACGGAGCAGGAGAATTAATTTTCTCCTGCTCCGTTTTTTATCATTCCGCTTTTTTTACTCGTTTTTACCCCCATCACTTTACAATTTGGCGATAGTTGCACAATCTACGTTTTTGATTAATTCCACAAAAAGCTTAACACTATTTTCAAAATCATCATAATGAATAATCGAAGCATGGCTATGGATATACCTAGTTGCAATCGTAATCGCTAAGGAAGCTACACCACTACCGGTTAAATGAATCGCTCCTGCGTCCGTTCCCCCACCTGCCATCGATTCATATTGAAATGGAATCTGATATTTTTCGGCTAAGTCAATCACATAGTTTCTAAGCCCCACATGGGGAACCATCGTTTTATCTAACAAAACGATTTGTGGCCCAGCGCCGATTTTGGCAGGTATGTCAGCATTGAGCCCTGGAGTATCTCTTGCCACGCCAACATCAATAGAGAAAGCGATATCTGGTTTAATCATATTCGCAGATGTTTGTGCACCTCTTAACCCCACTTCCTCTTGCACAGTTGCCACTCCATAAACGGTATTGGCATGCTTTTCATTTTGTAAACGTTTAAAAACCTCTACCAAAATGGCACAGCCGATTCGGTTATCCCAAGATTTGGCCATCATTAATTTTGGATTTTCCATCACGGTAAACGGACATTCTGGCACAATAAAATCGCCTGGTTTGACACCAAATTCTTCTGCTTCCGCTTTACTTGATGCTCCGATATCAATAAACATATCCATTATTTCTACTGGCTTTTGGCGGTCGGCAGCACTTAAAACATGAGGGGGCTTCGAACCAATCACTCCGATTATTTCCTTTGTCCGGGTAACAATCCTCACTCGTTGCGCCAGTAAAACTTGCCCCCACCAACCACCTAAAGGCATAAACTTAAGGAAACCTTCCTTGGTAATTTGGGTAACCATGAAGCCCACTTCATCTAGATGGGCCGCAATCATAATTTTAGGACCTTCTGACGTTCCGTTTTTTACCGCTATCAAACTACCTAATCCATCTGTATTCGTTGAATCTGAGTATGGCTCAATCCATTTATGAAGAGTATCTTTTACCTTACTCTCAAATCCAACTGCCCCCGGGACCTCGGTAAGCTCTTTAAACATCTTTAACGTTTCATTCATAAATAGCTTCCTCCTTAATTATTAAAACGACCGGTTAGTTTCTAACCTATTTATTTAGATTTAATCACAATAGTAGGGAATTTTCAATTCATTTATTTTATACGAAATAAATTGTTTATTTAGTATTAATGTTCATATTAATGGAAAAAATTCTTGAAATAAGGTATAGTAATTTTATTAAACTAACCGGTTAGTTTAACAACAAAAAACAAAAAGGGAGATGAACTCATGGAAGTCATGCTTCGCGAGCAAATGGATACGCAATATCAATGGAATTTAGCTGATATTTACCCTTCTTTAGCCGAATGGGAAGAAGATTTTCAAGCCGTCAGTGAAAAAATAAACCGAATGAGCCAATTCGAAGGGACGATCGCCAAAGGTCCAGATTTTCTCCTAGGCTACCTTCAGCTCATGACCGAGATAAACCTTACCCAAGAACGTTTACTGGTTTATGCAAAGTTTTTACACGATGAGAACACCAAAGATACACAGAGACAGGAACTCCTTCAACGCTTACAGCCACTAGAAATTAAATATTCTAAAGCGAGCTCCTTCTTTGTTCCAGAATTATTGGAGCTTGATTCAGAAACGCTAGAAGTCTATTATTCCAACCCGGAATTATTATTTTTCAAAAAGTACTTGGACAATATCCTTAGGGCGAAGCCTCACCAATTATCAAAGGAACAAGAAAAGTTAATTTCCCAAACCGGTCTATTATATTCAGCTGACCATACCTTCACGATGCTGGATAACGCGGATATGACGTTTGAGCCTGTTATAGATGAAGATGGGAACAGTTTTACTCTGACAAGTGCGACATTTGGAAAATTAATCGCTAGTGAGAACAGAGAAATCCGAAAGAGCGCCTTCAAAAACACCTATCAATCTTACGGCTCCTTCATTAATACCATCGCAAGTACGTACCTAGGAAATGTTAAAAAGGACTTATTCTATAGTCAGGTTCGAAACCATCCATCTTCTCTGGCGCATGCCCTTTTTGAGAATAATGTGAATGTGGATGTTTACGCTAACCTTGTCGATACCTTGAAGGCCAATCAAAATCTAATGCACCAATACATTACGATTCGTAAAAAAGCTTTAGACCTTCCTGAGCTTCATATGTATGACATTTATGCCCCACTTGTTTCCAACACGAAACAAGAAATTCCTTATGAAGAGGCCTATGATATCATGTTGGATGGACTCTCGATTCTTGGCGAGGAATATATCTCTGTATTAAAAGAAGCCAGAACGAATCGATGGATCGATGTTTTTACCAATGAAGGGAAAATGAGTGGTGCCTATCAATGGGGAACGTATGGAGTGCATCCATATGTGTTACTCAATCACCAGAATGATTTAAATAGTCTATTTACACTCGCTCATGAAATGGGTCACGCCCTTCATACCTATTACAGCGACAGCGAAAATCCTTACCTATATGCACAATACGTCATCTTTGTGGCCGAAGTCGCCTCAACAGTGAATGAAGTTCTGTTAATGTACCATATGTTGCAGAAAACGAACGACCCAGCCATGAGGAAAAATCTAATTAATTACTTCCTAGAACTGTTCAAGGGGAAAATGTTCCGGCAGACAATGTTTGCGGAGTTCGAGAAGATTGTCCACGAGAAGGTGCAAAACGAGGAACCTTTAACGTCGACACAGTTTAGTGACATCTACTACAAGCTAAACCAGGAATACTATGGCAGCGAGATTATCCAAGATGAGGAAATCCGTTACGAATGGGCAAGAATCCCTCATTTCTATCGTTCGTTTTATGTGTATCAGTATGCGACAGGCTTTGCGGCCGCTATCGCGATCGGGAAACGAATCCTAGAAGAAGGCGCTCCAGCTGTTCTGGATTATCTGAATTTCTTAAAAAGCGGTGGCACCGACGCCCCGATTGAACTTTTAAAAATTGCCGGTGTTGATATGGCCTCACCAAAGCCTATCCAAGACGCAATGGATGTCTTTGCGGAACTGCTGAATGAATTTGAAACTTTGCTAGATTAAATAGTAGGAGTCTACGAGATTTCGCAGACTCCTTTTTTATCACCTTGATAATGTCGAGATGGCCCTCACTATTATTTGGCAACCTGATTTTTAATAAAGTAATCCATTACTCTTTCATCTTCTAGCATCTCTTCCGTTTCAACAAAGCCAATGCTTTTGTAAAAGCGAATCGCTCCCTCATTTTCAGGAACAACGGAAAGCCGGACCCTCGAGCAATCAGGGTGTTGGCTTGTAATCATCTCAATTAATTGTAACATGCCTTGTTTTCCATAGCCTTTACCTTGAAATTGCTCACCTATCATATATCTAGGTACCCAATGTCGATCATAGTCTTCATTTTCCGGAATATATTCCACAGCCGCAAGACCTACAACAGTTTCTCCATCACAAATCGCATAAGGGGTAAATTTCGGATCCACATAAGCCCAAGCAATCGTAGCTAAATTTCTAGCAACGAACTGCTTTTGGTCCTCTGAAACTTCTAATTTTGCACACGCCCTAATATTTTCCTGTGTAACTGGTTTAATTTCAACTAAATGATTCCCCATATCTTCCTCCATAAAATCAAAAATTCTATTAAACTGAATAGTCATTTTAATTTTACCAAAATATCACCATATTGCAAATATTGAGTATCTAATCATAGATTTCCAATTCATTTAAAATAAACTGATGAGAATCTATTCTTGCCAATGCGATATTTTATAAAAAAAATAAGCCTCATATTATATGAGACCTTTCATGAATAATGATTTTCCTCATAAAGCTTTCCTTCTGCCCCTTCACCATCTCCTGATAAGGATAATCAGGAAAATGTAGTTTATGGGTAATGGCTCCATCAACAAAAGCCCAAAATAGTTCTGAAAAAACCGTTACATCAAGTTCTTTTTTAAATTCTCCTTTTTCCATCCCTTGCTTTAATACATCTGCAATCAGTTGAAGCTTCGTCTGCCGAATTCCCTCTAATAATGTCAGAATGTCTTCTCTCCGTGAAGCGAACAGTTCAAATTCAGATTGAACCAAAAACGCACGTAACTGGAGATCCTTACTTAAATACTCTGTAAACAGCGCAGCGATTTTCTCTTGGGCTGTTGGATGGGCCGCTAAAATCGCCCGGATTACATCGATTTCTTCATTAGTAATTTGATACATTAATCCAATATAAATCTCTTCTTTATTGTTAAATAGTTTATAAATAGAGCCCTTACTAATGCCGGATTGATTGACAATATCATCAATTGTTGCGGCCTCATATCCCTTTGAAGAAAAGCATTCTAAAGCCCCCGCCAATACCTTATTTCGTTGTTCCTCTTTATAATCTTCCTTTACATTAACCATACTTACCTCCTAATAAAAGCCAAACAGGTTCGTTTAGCTAAAGAAAGCGACTCATTTATTTTTAATTTCCTCTAAATACATTTCCTTCATTTCTCTAAACACATCATAGTACGGAAAATCTTTATAGATGGTTTGCAAAGATACGCCATCAATGATTAACCAAAACTTATGGGCATATACGTCCACATCGATGTCCTTGCTAAACTCCCCTGACTCCTGCCCCTGTTCGAGGGTTTCTCTTATTAGATTAACTAAAAAATTCCCTCTTTCCGTGATCGGCTCTAAGAAGGTTTCAGATCGTGTACAATGAAACGTAAATTCATAAAACACGACGGTTGTCCCCAATTTTTGGGGATCAAACGGATCTAAATGAAGATAGACATCAAACAAAAAATTAATCTTACTATAGGACGAACGGAGCTTATGGAAATTTTTATTAATATCCTCTTTATCTTTTTCCGTTGCCTGCTGTAATAATTCTAAATAAATGGCTTCTTTACTATCAAAATAAGTATAAATCGAACCCTTACTAAGTCCACAACGAGTTCCAATATCATGAACCGTTGTAGTGGCGAAGCCCTTTTGAGCAAAGCACTCTAAAGCGCTTTTCACAATCAACGATTTTCGTTTTTCCCTATATTCTTCGGATATGATTGGCGGCATTAATGGTTCACTTCCCATTATTTATCGTATAAAGATGATACACGGGTATCATTAAATTCAACCATTATTATAAACATAATGCTTTAAAAAGGAAATCCATATGAGGAGGTATACTTGCAATTCTTAGGTCCTAAAAAACATAAAGAAAGCCAGAGGACGATCCGCCCCCTCGCTTCCTTCATTTTCGCAAACGTGGATTAAAGGCATCCTTTAGCCCTTCGCCAACAAAATTGATCGATAGGATTGTTAAGGTAATGGCAAGTGCAGGCGGGATCCAAATCCAAGGCTTTCCATGTAGAACATCGGGTTCCTGGGCAAAGGACAGCATATTTCCCCAGCTTGGTGTTTCTGAAGGCACTCCAAATCCAAGGTAACTTAAGCCTGTCTCGGCGACAATCATCGTGGCAAAAAGTAATGTTCCCTGCACGATGATGGTCGATAACACATTCGGCAATAAATGTTTGACAATAACTTGAAACGGAGAACAGCCGATGGAGATAGCGGCTAATACATATTCGTTTTCTTTTTCCGCTAGAACCTTACTGCGAACAATCCTCGCGACTCCGCCCCATTGGAGTGCACTAATGACGATAATAAGAACCCAAAGTCCATTTAACTTACCGAAGAAAATCGTATTTAACACAATAACAAATACGAGGAACGGAAAATTTAACATAAAGTCCGTCAATCTCATCAGAATCCCATCTGTTTTTCCACCGAAATACCCGGCCAAAGCTCCAACCAAAGTGCCAAAAAAGACAACAAATACCGTGCAGGAAATACCCACAAGCAGGGATACTCTGCCGCCATATAATAATCGGGTGAAGACGTCCCGACCACTTTTATCAGTACCAAGCCAATGTTCAGCAGAAGGCTTTAATGACATCTGTCCAAGATGGATTTTAGTTATATCCGTTGTCGTAATATAAGGAGCCAAAAACGATAGTAAGGTCACAATGAGCAAAAAGAAGAAACTTGTCATCGCGAGTTTATTTTGCATAAATTTTCTGCGTGCTAGACGAAAGGGTGACATGCTTTTCTCAGGCTGTACTAGCACAGGTGTTTGAGTAGATGTTGACATTTCCATAGGCAGCCTCCTATTCCATTCTGATACGCGGATCGACGATGCCATACGCAATATCCGCTAACAGATTTCCAAACAAAGTTAAGAATGAGAACATCATCGTAAGGGCCATTAACACGGCATAATCGCGAGTGGATAAGGAATTAATTAATAATTGACCGATACCAGGATAGGTAAAAATGGTTTCGGTAATAATCGCCCCTCCAACAAGGTTAGCAACGTCGAAGCCCAAGAAGGTGACTAATGGAATAATAGAGTTCCGCAAAATATGTTTATTGTAGATTTTTGATTCAGATGTGCCTTTTGCGCGAGCTGTTCTGACAAAATCCTTGCGGCTATTTTCGATGATGTCATTTCGTAAAAATTGCGTATAATTGGCTGTTCCTAGCGCGCCCAACACGAGAGCTGGTAAAATAACGTGATGAAGTCGGCTTAAATAATATTCAAATGTACCAGCTTGTACCGAAATGTCGACAGACCCATTGGATGGGAACCAATCAAGTGTAAAAGAAAATAGATAAATCGCGAATACCCCTGCCACAAAGGATGGTAAAGCAAGTCCCAGGTAGTTCATACCAAAAATGAGATTATCACCTAAGGTATATGGTTTTCGCCCGGAATAAATCCCCATAGTAAGGGCAAGGAAATACGTAATCACAAGGGAAGTGACACTTAGAAAAAGGGTATTGGGTATTTTGTCCATGATGATTTCACTAGCCGGAACTTTGTATCTTGTTGACATTCCAAAGTCCCCCTGAATAAAATTCGAAATCCATCGAAAGTATTGCACAGGAATGGGGTCGTTATAACCCAGCTTTTCGCGCATTTCCTCGATGTAGGCTGGATCGGTATTATTCGGGTCAATCTCTCCACCTAGGGAATCCCCTGGCATTAATTTGGCCAGGGAAAACACTACAATGGAGATAAGGAATAGCATGGGTATCATTCCAAGAAAACGCCGTAATGTATATTTAAGCATCATGACACTCCTTATCCATTAACGCTCTTACTTTTATTCATTAATCCACCATAAATGCTTACTATTGGCACCTGAAATATCGTACACAACACCCTTCACACGCTTGTTAATGGCCATGACATCTTCAAGTTCGACAATTGGCAATACAGGCAATTCCTCGTTAATGATTTTTTGCCAATCCACATAGAGTCCCCTGCGTTTATCAGAGTCGGTCCCCACTACACTGATATCGATGGCATCTTGAAGCAGCTTTTCTGCTTCTTCATTGACCCAGCGTGAATAATTCCAAATGGACGTGATTCCCCAGGATGGAAGTGGGTCTGGATCCGCTCCGGTACCAAAACCTGCGTAGAATACCTCCAGCGCTTTATCATCTTTTTCAAGTTGGTCATAGTATAAGTTAACATCTGGCATTTGAAGGCTTGATTTTAGCCCCACTTCTTCCCAGTTTTGCGTAAACGCTTTTGCACGCGCTTCAAAAGTCGGGTTTCCGGTTGCATAATGGGAGAACTTCACTTCAAATTTATCCCCATTTGGATCTTCACGGAATCCATCACCGTCAATGTCCTTGTATCCCGCTTCGTCAAGTAACTCTTTGGCCTTTTTCGGATTGTACGTATACTGATTAGGCAACTCCTCATTTGGTGCAGCAATCCAATGACCACTCGGGATTGGACGATTAATTGGCTTACCCAATCCATTAAAGAAGGCATCCACCCACTCTTCGCGATTTAGGGCATAAAGCATCGCCTGACGTAATTTCTTATTGGCATATTTCGGGTTATTCATGAC
Organism: Pseudoneobacillus rhizolycopersici; assembly: GCF_054786815.1. Lineage (NCBI taxonomy): Bacteria > Bacillati > Bacillota > Bacilli > Caryophanales > Bacillaceae > Pseudoneobacillus > Pseudoneobacillus rhizolycopersici. The sequence continues at coordinate 75,908 of NZ_JBTOOE010000010.1, forward strand.
ATTTTTCTTACCATCAAATTTTCCAAATTTAAAACCGATATAGTAATGGCTTGTAGCTGGAATTCGAACAATCTCCACATTGTCCAATGCGTCAATTTCCGGACGAATACTAGGATGGAATGGAGTCATATCGACTGTTCCATTCTTAAGCTCTCCAGTCGTCAAGGAACTATCAATCACCTTAATAATGACTTTCTCAATATGCGGCTTTCCTTTAAAATAATCCTCATTGCGAACCAGCTCAATCGATTCACCTGGAATTACTTTTACTACCTTAAACGGACCCGTTCCAATAGGCTTTGTACGAACTTGAGGAGATGCCAGCATATCTTTTGGTGCTATTCCTTCAAACTCCTTGCGAGATAATGGGTACGTCCATAAATTTTCAAGGTTATTAATGCGCGCTTTATCAAACTTGACCTTCAACGTGTAGTCGTCCACCACTTCCAAACCTGATATCTTGTCTGCTTCGCCCTCATTAAAGGCAACCACACCATCGATGGTATTCACGTTAGACCAGCGATGATGCTCACCGCCAAGCGTTGCAATGGTTTCCAACGCGAAAACCCAGTCATGAACAGTTAGTTCTTCGCCATTATGCCATTTCACCCCTTTTTCAAATGTAAAGGTGAAATGTTGGTTATCCGTTGTTTCCCAGCTGGCGATATTAGGCTCCGGTTTTAAATTCTCGTCAAATCCGATTAGGTTTTCATCAATAAATTCGAGAATATCATCGTCGCCATCCAGATCGTAGAAGTTCCAGTTCAAGATTCCTTTGAACTCTGAGTCAAGAGCATAGGTTAAGATCCCGCCCTCCTTAGGGCCAACTTCCTCGGTCCCTTGGTTATCATTGTTGTTTCCTGAACTTGCCTTGTCAGACTTATCACTACATGCAGCTAAAAACGCTGACAAGATTAGCATGAAGGCGAACATCCAAGCATATAATTTCTTCATTTTCCTTCCTCCTTAATTATCATTAGGTTTTTCTAAAATAGATGACAAGCCGCAAAATGCCCTGGCTTCACCTCCTTTAAAACCGGCTTCGATTGCGAACACTCCGCCTTCGCCTGTAGGCAGCGGGGATGAAATGGACAACCTGTAGGCGGGTTAAGAGGGCTCGGCACATCCCCACTAAGGACAATCCGCGTCGATTTTTTGCGCGGATCCGGGTTTGGAATAGCCGATATTAAGGAATTGGTATAAGGATGCAAGGGCTCGGCATATAGACGATGACAATCGGCGATTTCCACAATGTTTCCCAGATACATCACCCCAATACGGTCACTCATATGCTTCACGACACTGAGGTCGTGGGCGATAAATAAAAAGGTTAACTCGAATTCTTTTTGCAGCTGCTTTAATAGATTTAGAACTTGAGACTGGACAGACACATCGAGGGCAGATACCGGTTCATCAGCAATAACCAATTTAGGCCTTAGTGCTAGAGCTCTGGCAATTCCAATCCTCTGTCTCTGACCGCCTGAGAATTCGTGGGGATACTTATCATAGGCGTCTTCAGGTAGTCCTACCTTCTGAAGTAATTCCAACACTTCCCGCTTCAATTCGTCTTTACGGATTCTTTTAAAATTGCGAATTGGCTCAGAAATAATGTCCCCGACCATTTGAATCGGATTTAAACTGGCATAAGGGTCCTGAAAGACCATTTGAATATCTTTTCGGATCTCCCGGAGGCTTTTTCCATTTACTTTGGTAAAATCCTTTCCGTTAAAGATCACTTCGCCTTCGGTTGATTTCAATAGGCGAATAATGGTTCTTCCTGTGGTCGATTTCCCACAACCTGACTCCCCAACAAGACCAAGAGTTTCTCCTTTTTGAATAGAAAAGGATACATCATCCACCGCTTTTACATGCCCAAGCGTTCTGCGAAAAAATCCACCTTTTACAGGATAATAGGTTTTAAGATTCCGAATTTCTAATAAGGGCTCATTTGTACCAGTTGCTGTGACCATTGCCTTATTCATACCCATTTCCCCTCCTTTGGCAAATTGCTAGTTTCATATAAGAAGCAGGCTACTTCATGATTCCAATCATTTTCAGCTAATACCGGTGTTCTTTCTGTACATTCCGGCATGGCTTGTGGACAACGGGCAGCAAACCGACATCCTTGGGCTGGCATATTTTTAAGAGAAGGTACAATCCCTTTAATCGTGCTCAATTCCTCCGCGTCTTCATCCATTTTCGGAATCGCTCCCATTAACAGCTTCGTGTAAGGATGCTTCGGATGATGAAAAAGCTGATCAACATTGGTTCTTTCCACGATTCTACCTGCATACATGACAATGACCTCGTCGCACATCTCCGCCACTACCCCCAGGTCATGGGTAATGAGGATGACTGACATGTGATTGACTTCCTGAATTTCTTTTAATAATTCAAGTATTTGCGCCTGAACAGTCACATCTAATGCCGTAGTCGGTTCATCGGCAATTAGTAACTTAGGCTGACAAGCAATAGCGATCGCAATCATAACCCTTTGCCTCATTCCACCTGACAATTGATGGGGATACTCATCCACGATTTTCTCTGGCCTCGAGATCCCGACTTGTTTTAAAAGAGCGATAGATTTTTGACGGGCCACCTGTTTCGACATGGTTTGATGATTTAATAAAACCTCCTGCAATTGGAATCCAATGGTAAATACCGGGTTTAAAGAGGTCATCGGCTCTTGGAAAATCATCGAGACATCCTTTCCGCGAATCGTATTCATCTCTTTCTCCGTTAACCTTTCTAAACGCTTTCCTTCAAAGAGGATTTCCCCTGAGCGAATTTTCCCTACTCCCTTCGGCAACAGGCTCATAATAGAGAGCGACAGGACCGACTTGCCACAACCTGATTCGCCGACAATCCCGACAATCTGCTGACGGTTTACTGTGAAAGTCACATTGTCGACGGCATTGTAATCCTTCCCTTCAATCTCAAAGACTGTTTCTAAATTTTTCACTTTCAGCAAAGGCGTTTCATTTAACCTTCTATGCATATTCGAACACCTCTTTACGGTTTAGTATTTTGTAAACTTCGGGTACTCTCGGAAAACGAGAGTGGAGAGTGACGAGTAACATTGAGGGTGACTGGTCAGTTTATAAAAGTTTATAATAATAAGCACAATTTAAATGTGAGTATGATCAGTAAATATAATAGGTATTTTCCCTACCTTCGATTAAAACCGACTGTACAGTTTATTTAATCATAATAGAAACCGTTTTTCAAGAATTAATTCAATAATATGGAAGTAAAATACCCCCTTTCGAAATTTGATTTCTGGGACAAGAGGTCTGTAAACCGTCCCCTTTCCACGCAACCTCCTCTATTTTAAAAGTTGGGCATATATCATGAAAGTTGGAAATAAAAACTCTCTCTAAACCTGCGTTAGTGAGTAAATTCATCAAAAATCAATGCCACATATTTATGAAAACCACCAAAAAAACCAAATTTTCTTTCCAATCTTCGTCACACAAGTTCATTTTGGTCACCAATCGGTCAGTTCAGGTCATTATTGGGAGCCTTCTATTAGCACTTCTTCCCCGCCACCGCTACTTTTACTCCGCATTTCTCAAAACGGGAAATTTCCAATAGGCTAGTACCGTAACGAGGATTAAAAACATTCCGCTATATAAGAGAATATTTTGAATTGAAACATTGATTGATAGCAGGATAGATGTTAAGGCATAGGAAAATGGAATTAACCCCGTCGTAGCCGTGAAATTGATACCTTGCACACGCCCTAATTTATCCAGGTCGGTATTTTCTTGTATGAGTGACCTGAGTGGGATCCCGGCTGCGATTAAGATACCAAGCCACGCGGCAAAAAAGATACATTGCCATAATTCCGTGATTTGACTATATAACGCTAAGACCACACCCATGATAAGAAGTCGATTGAGAAATACTCTTCCCCTTTTTTTGGTCGGATTCCACCAGGCGACTAATAAGCCCCCTATCACAATCCCGATGGGGAGAGCACTTTGAACATAACTTAAATCCTTAGCATCGCCATGAAATAGATCATTGACAAAAATCGGACCAGCAAGCGAGACAGGTCCGGCAAACAATAAGTTCACCACAACACCCAATAGCATCGTACTAAGAAGCAATGACGATTTTTTTACATAAATAAGCCCTTCCTTTAATTGCCCCCAGGTAGAGCCGCTCGATACCCTCGCTCGATGATGGTCATTAATGAAGAAGGCCAGCCCCCCACTCAGCATAAGTAAAATCGCTATAATCGCAAACGAGACACGATACGAACTAAAGGATAAGAGCCATCCCGCTACGACAGCACCACTTATCGTCGTAATTTGACTAGTTGTTTGAATATAAGAATTAGCCCTAGTCAAAACTTGTTTATCCACTAAAGCGGGAATGATTGATGAGCTTGCTGGCCAAAAGAAAGCATCTAATACACCAAACAGCAAGGCTATTCCAATCAATGACCAGATGTTTAATAAATCCAAGCCAATCAGCAAAATCATAAATAAGAGTAGAACGCCTCTTAAACTATTTGATAGCAACATAATGGTGGAGGATTTCACTCGATCTGCCACTACTCCCCCGAGCATCATTAATAAAACCCGCGGGAGTGTAGTCGCCATCAGCACGAAACCCAACATCGATTTCTTTTCTAAAACATCTACCACATACCAAGTTTCCAACAACATATACATCGATAAAGCAAGGCCAGTAAAGGAACTGGCAAACCATAAAAGAACAAATTCCTTATTTCGATATAAAACCTTTTTATGAGTTACCTCATATTCAATAGCCGCATTCTCCATGACGAGCCCTCCAAGTTAGATGAAATATTATCCTGCAGTTTTCACTCCCTTATCCCTTTCCCTATTAGTTAGCCTTGGAAGGGTGCTAATTTAGTAGATTCCTAAAATTAAAGCCGTAATGCCAATTATCAAACCAAACTGCGAGCTAAACTGCGCCAAAAATAAATACCGATAGATGCGATTATGAAAAAGTCTCTTATATTCCTTATATCTCATTTTCTTAATTTTTTCTACTTTAAAATGACCGGTTAGTTTTATTATAGTTTACTATATTATTAATGTTATTGCACATTCAATTATGACCCAAATTTTAACTTTTTATCTAAAATAACTGGTCAGTTTTAAACTATCGGTGGTAAGATTAGTAAAAGATTCTTCAATTGTCGATAAGGAGAGATCAGATGATTACGGGAACAAAAATAGGCATTATATCAGATATTCACGGAAACGCATCATCACTTCAAGCAGTCTTACAGGAATTACAGGCTAACGATATAAGTCATATCTATTGTTTAGGGGATACAATTGGAATTGGGCACGAAACCAATGAGGTACTTGAGCAGTTGACAGCATTAAAAAATATTTCCTTTGTAAAGGGAAATCACGATTTAGAGGTGATCAATGTACTAAATGGATTGGAAAATTCAAATGACGTGTTAAGAGATCATCATGAGTGGATCGCGAACCAAGTCGATCCAACATTCAGATCCTGGCTTGTCAATCTCCCTCTTACCATAACCGAAGAATTGGAAGGCAGAAAGTTTCATTTCGCCCACTATCACCTAGACCAAAATCAAACCATTATGGATAGTGATACAGAACCTAGTCTGAAAAAATTAGAAAGCCACTACAGTGACTCCCTTAGTTCCGTCATTTGTTTTGGCCATCACCATGCGGTTCACTTTTTTCAATCTGACCAAAGAATATATATCAATCCAGGTCCAGTTGGAATTGATAACTTTGGCCCCTTAGCCAAATACGCCATTATTGAAATAGACGAAACCATCAATGTGTCCTTTAAGCAGACAAAATATGACGTAATAGCTCTACAACAATTTATCGCTGGTTTTAAAACGAAACAAGTCCCTTGGGGAGAAAGATTGGCTGGAATATATAAATATTGATGAACTTATGGAAAGTTTAAAGAAGGAAGCCCAAAATATCCATGTTAAGGACAGTTTGGGCTCTTGTTCGAACCGCGATTTGTCCAATAAAATCGTCTATTAGACAGTTTGAGCTCTTGCGAACCGCTTTTTGAAACACCAGAACCGTCCCCGTGTTTTACTCAGCGCCTATATTGACGTGGTGCGATTCTTAATCTTTTTAACAGATGTTGGTATTCTCGATAAATGGTATCGATATTTTTCTGTAACCAAATGACAGGTAAATAAATAGGAATGAGAATAAGTGCCATAATCCACGGAAGAAACATTAATATAAGGAGAGCTTTGATTTCATCACCACTCATATTCCCACCACTTTCCATCTACATATTTTGTATATTTTACCATCAGTCATAAACCGTTACAAGACTGAATAGTCGCTTTTTCGAAAAGAGAAAGACAATAAATAAACCCTCTCTCCCCCTTTTGCTATGCATAATTTGGAAACACAAACAAAACCTAACAACATTGGGATTTTGTTAGGTGGTGTTACGATGCTTTTTTCTCGGACTCAAATATTTTTTGTACTCATCCTTTTTATTGGCATTTCCAACCATGTCCTTATCATGCCTCATTTGCTTACAGCAGGAAAACGGGATGCGTGGATTTGTGTCTTCGTTTCCTATGCCTTCTTACTGTTCTGGGGATTAATTCTTTATTCCATTATGAAAAAAAATCACCAGCAGCTCCATTTTTATGACTGGATAAAGGCACGTGCCGGGACCGCGATTTCACGCATAATGGTTAGCATCCTAGTGGCTTATGTTTTTACGATTAGCGCGATTTCATTTTACGATTTAATCCAATCGATTAATATTTATTTTCTGCCGCGAACCCCTTCCTTTGTGGTGATGCTGCCCTTCCTCGTCATTAGCGCATGGTCCGCCTATAGGGGATTGAAATCGATAGTCTATGTTTCAGCGGTTTTATTGCCGATTGTATGGATGCTGGGGATTTTTGTGGCTTGGTTTACGATGGAAGAAAAAGATTATTCCTATCTTTTCCCTATTCTAGTCGATGGCTATTCCCCCGTTTTAAAAGGGAGCACCATCATTCTAGGAGGAAGCGCGGATTTGCTTGTGGTTTTGCTGCTTCAACACCATTTAAAAAAATCGTTTACTTTGTTCAATCTGTTCCTTCTTATCACTATTTTAGCGGGACTGATTCTGGGCCCGACCATGGGTTCCTTATCTTCATTTGGACCATCCGTTGCAGCGAATATGCGGTTCCCAGCCTTTGAACAATGGCGACTGATTACCTTGGGTGAGTATATCTCGCATGTTGACTTTTTGGCGGTATTTCAATTATTGAGCGGCGAAATTATCCGAATTTCTTTAGGCTTATACTTACTCGCTGATCTAGTTAAAGCCCATTTAACGGATTCTAAAAAAAAGCGCGTAACAGTCGTTTCATCACTGCTACTAGGATTATTAACGTTAATTCCGTTAAGCGATATATGGGTACAATCTATCGTTGGAAAATACTTTTATCCAGTTGCTCTTCTAATGGCGGTGATCATCTCGTTGGCATTATGGATCATTAGCCATTTGCCCATGAAGAAAGGAATTCACAATATATGAACATGAAAAATTTAGACAATTTATTAGCAAACAGAACGTTAACCTGCCATGAGGTGAAACATTTTTTCCGTCCATATGCTGATTTGGAATTCATTCCAAATGAAAAAGACGATAGGCTGCAAGCATTTTATTGCAAAGGAATGCTTGATTCAACCCAGTTAAATGAGTATTTTAACCGAATTATTTTTAGTATCAGCCATGAAGAATCCACACAGCTTTCGGAAGGGATCCCGCCTGTCCAGCATATCAAAAAAATGAATGACATGATGAACCGTGTGTTTTCGGGTTCACTGATTGTGTTTCAGGAAGGGACTCCGTTTTTTCATGTATATGATATTAGCAAGGTACCTCAACGAAATCCACAAGAATCGAATACAGAGGTTTCCATTAAAGGACCGAAGGATAGTTTTACCGAGGAGATCTATGTAAACATCTCTTTAATCCGCAAACGTGTGAAATCTAAGCAGTTGTATTGCGAATCCTTCACCTTAGGTTCGATTAGTAAAACAGAAGTTTCCTTGCTTTATTTAAATGATAAAGCCAATCCAAACATGATCGAGGAAATCCGCAAGCGACTGAAGGATTTTCAAAGTGAAAGTGTGGTGAGCAGTGGTCAATTGGAGCAATGGCTATCCGACCGCTCATTTTCGTTGTTTCCATTATTCGATTATGTCACACGTCCCGATTTTGTCATTGAAAGCATGTTGCGTGGAAGATTTATTGTATTGGTTAATGGGTCGCCCTCCGTATTAATTGGGCCCGTCAATATTTTTGAGCTGATTAAATCGCCTGAGGATGTTCATTTCCCCTACTATCTAGTGGTGTTTGGACGGTCCATCCGGATTGTCGGCTTAATGTTCGCCGTTTTCCTGCCGGGATTTTGGGTTTCGCTCTCTGCTGTCAATATTGACCAACTGCCATTTGCCCTATTGGCCACTGTCGTGGTCTCGCGTGAAGGGCTACCATTACCAATTGGACTGGAAGCGATTTTTATACTCGGATTATTTGAATTGTTAAGGGAAGCCGGGGTTCGGATGCCGTCCGTTCTCGGTCAAACCGTTTCGATTGTCGGCGGTATTATTATCGGCGATGCGGCCATTCGAGCAGGTCTTGCTTCCCCAACGATGATTGTGATTATTGCGTTATCAGCTGTCGCAACCTATACACTAGTGAACCAATCACTAGTTGGGACCGTAAGTATCCTCCGTTTTTATGTCCTATTAATCTCGATGATCTTAGGCGTGTATGGGGTTTTTATCGGATTCCTAAGTATTCTTATTTACCTTTCGAATCTAGAATCGTTTAAAATTGCCTATCTCGAACCGATTGCATCACTAAAATTCAAAGAATATTTAAAAGCTTTCTTTGTGAACCCATTTGATCGAAAAAAATTCGGCATTTCATTCATCCAGAAGCGGAGAAAATAATATGAAACGAAAATCAAAGCTGGCTTTTTCTACGATTCTTATTCTTTTCCTCCTCTTCGTTACCGCTTGTACCACCGACATCAGTGAAGTCGAAAATCAAAACTTTGCCGTTGCCATCGGGGTTGACTATCAAGACGACGAATATCATGTCTATATCCAAATGGTCGGATTGAGCTCTGTTGCCAAAAGAGAAGGCGGCGAAAAAGCGCCAGCTGAGGTCTATGTTTCCAAAACGAGCGGAAAAACCTTTATTGATGGATTTTTCAAAGCCTATCATACCGCACAAGAACGGTTTCTGTGGGCAAATGTAACAGCCATTGTATTAAGTGAAAATGTCCTTAAAAAGGGGTTAAGTGGTGTTTTCGATGGATTAACCCGTTATTCTGAATTCCGGCCAACTCCATGGATTTTCGGAACCAAAAAATCAATGGACGAGATTCTTTCCACGAATGGATTTTTTAATCAAAGCTCATTGAATACCCTATTGCATAAACCGGAAAGTTCATATGAGCAAAGCTCGACGATCCACCCAATAAAATTAAATCAATTTATGCGAGAATTTTTTGAACCAAGTCTCACCACTTATATTCCTTCGCTCTCAGTCAATGACACACAGTGGAAGAAAAATAATAAGCACGAGTCGAAACTTGCCATCGATGGGGCATTTTTTCAAAAAGACCTGAAGTACAAAGGATTTTTTCCATATGAAAAACTGAAAGGTATACGTTGGATCACGCCAGAAACGGTACGAGCTGCCATCCTATTACCAAATGAACATAACTCTGAATTTCTAGCGGTGCTTGAAGACCAAATGGTCAAAATCGAGCCCGAAAAACAAGACGGGAACTTTCGCTTCACCATCCTCTACTTCGCCGACGGGAATGTTAGTAATCGGATGAGAAATAATACGATTAATGTGAATGCGATGGAGGAGTTTGTGAAAAAAGGCATCTTTTCGGAGGTCAGACAATTATATCAACTCGGCTTAGAACATGATGTCGATTTTTTAAACCTAGAACATCAGCTTTACCGAAAACATCATTCTGACTGGAAAAAGTTAAAAAATCAAGACACTTTGCTCCGTGCCGATAGCATTAAGGGATTCCAAGCTCATATCACATTGGAGCATTCGGGATCATTTAATAATCGGAAAATCACGATTAAGGAATAACGGTCAGTGCGAGGATGAGTTACCAAACTTAGACTATTATCCTCCCCCATATTTCAATGTGGAAAATAATACATTTTCAATTCATCAAAAACAAAGTTGACTGGACACCAATTAGTGTCATATAATTAGGACACTAATTGGTGTCCAATTGGCAAGGAGGGGGGATTTTTGAACGAGAAAAACCAAGAGCGTGATGTTTATGGAGCAATTGCTGACCCAACAAGACGTAAACTGCTCGGTTTGCTGGCAGAGGCAGACGAGCTACCGCTTCATGAATTAACCCCTCATTTTCAAATGGGGCGTACGGCTGTTTCGAAACATCTTGCTGTCCTAAAGGACGCTGGTTTAGTCGCTGACCGCAAAGTTGGTAGAGAAACAAGGTATCGACTAAACGCCTACCCCCTTCAGGAGATAAAGGATTGGGTATCTTTTTACGAAAAGTTTTGGTTAGGAAATGTAGCACGATTACGGAGTTTATTAGAGGAGGAATAACGCATGGCAGACGTAACATTAGATTTTCAGTTTAAAAGTTCAATCGAAAAGGTATGGAACGCATTAACAGATTCCGATACCCTAGCAAAATGGATCATGGTCAATGACTTTCAACCAATCGTCGGATATAAAAGTCAATTCAAAAATGAACAGTGGAATTTAATTGTCGATTGTGAAGTTTTAGTAGTGGATAAGCCTAATAAGCTATCTTACACATGGGTAGGTGGCCCCATCAACACAATCGTTACTTGGACATTGAAGGAAGAGAATGGAACAACTCACCTACATCTTGAACAAACTGGCTTCGAAAAAGAAGATCAAGCATTCAATGGCGCGAAATATGGTTGGGCGAAAATGGTTGATGATCTGAATAAAGTGTTAGCGGAAGTGTAAGAACCAACTGTTATTAGGCAGATCCAAGTTGAAAAAGGAGGAGCAAAAATGGCCTATGTCGTTGATTTTAAAAATGTGTCTACGGTTGGATTAGAGTCTTCCCCTGTTGCAGAAGCGCTTGCTGGTTTACGTGCGAATGAAGCCCGTTATTTGATGAACAAATACAAGCATGAATTTACCGTTGTTCCCGCTAGCGAAAGCCAGGAAATCCTTGATTATGTCAACCGAATTTTGAAAGAAGAACGTGATATTGAGTTTGCTGCCAAACCTTTAGAAACGTCGCAACTCCATGTCGAAAACATCAAATGGACCTATGTGTTTTATGAAGATGGTCTTTCGGTCAATGTGTTGTACACAATTGATGACCCGAAGAAACGTGCCGTTGGCTTTAAGCTTTCTGAGGGGATGGAGATACCAAAGGAACTAGAAGGAAAGTTTAAATTTGCAAGGCAGAAATCGAAACTGGCGGGAACCATTCGGGGATCGTATTTTGTGATTAAAAAGGAATGGTGAAGCATGGGGACGGTCTCATGCTTCTTTTTTTTGAGCATTTTTTTAGAAAGTTTGACTGCACATGGAATGTTGGGGATTTTTTATAGGGTAACTTGAACTTGGGCATAAAGTTGAAAACTTGGGCATATGTCTGAAAACTTGGGCATATATTCGAAAAGTTGGAAATAAGTCTTCAAAAGTTGGGCATATATTCGAAAAGTTGGAAATAAGTCTTTAAAAGTTGGGCATATATTTTTTTAGTTGGGCATAAACCGTGAAAGTTGGGCATAAATGAAAAAACTTGAGCATAAAACCATCCTAAAATCCACTCAAACCGCACAAAATTTCCTAAACCCAGCATTTTTTAGCTAAATCACTTCAAAAAACATCAATTTTCCTTCATTTTAGCGCGGAAATGCCATCTTTTTAGCAATGGAATTCACCGTGGGAGCTATTCCTTCAACATAACGGAGCAACGTTTTCTTCTTGTCGTGCCCGAGAAATCCTATTGCTTATAACGAGGGCAGCCATAACCTCTAATCGAAACAATATGGTTCCAAAAGGGTTCAACTGGAATCTCTTGGTTGCCAAAAACGCCGAAAGAAATACGAGAACCGTCCACGTGTTTACCCCAAAAGAGGCACGAAAACATCCCCCACTTACAAATTTCCGCAATTTTTACCAAAAAGTGACTAAATTGTATGGTGATGACAGATTTGATTTGATATTCTTATAGAGACTAGTAAACTAGTTATATTTTCCAATTAGTATGGGGGAGGGATAAGATTGTATTTATTGAAAGTGAGGAAGTTTTGGGTTTTATTGTCCGCTGTGCTTATGTTTTTCGGTATGTTGAGTCCTAATGCCTTTGCGACGACCAATACGGTAGCCCAGCAGAAAATACTGACATTAAACCCAAAGGAAGTTGAGGAATTAGTAGATTCAGTCTTCCTAAATGAGAATTTAGAAGCTTTAAATTTTAAAGGCGCTGTCGTTAGTATTGTCCAAGGAAATAAAGTGATCCTTGAAAAGGGCTACGGATACGGAGATGCGGAAAAACAGAAAAAGATGGACCCCAACCAAACCTTGGTCCGGATTGGTTCTATCAGCAAATCGACAACGGCCACTGCTGTGATGAAGTTGGCTAGTGAAGGTAAAATCAACCTTGAAGATGATATTCAAAAATACTTAAACGGCTATAAAATTCAAAATCCATTCACAGAACCTGTTCGTATTAAGCACCTATTAACTCATACATCCGGATTTGAAAATAGAGACGTCCGCGCACAGGATATTTCCTATGATTTAAATACGTATGTTAGTTTAGAAGATTACATCAAGGAAGTGTTCCCACCTGTTTTACGTAAACCTGGAGAAAGCTATCTCTATGATAATTTTGCTTATACGCTACTAGGATATATTATGGAGCAGGCAACAGGCATGTCCTATGAGGACTATATGGAAAAGGAAATCTATCAAAAATTAAAGATGAATTCAACCTATTCCATCCTAACCAATGAGCTTTTAGATCGCACGGTGATTGAATACGGTCCACAATCTCAACCGTTTCCTACTTACCGTTTTTCACCTACTTCTATGCCGGCTGGTGGCGTGTTAACAACCGCTCATGATATGACCAATTTTATGATGATGCACCTAAACGATGGCCAATTTGCCGATAAGGCATTTTTATCAAAGGAAAATGCTGATCTCATGCATCACTTCCAAACGGCCATTAATGAAAAAATGCCCGACACCACGTATGGATTCGAATTTCCAGGTGGCTTTCAATTTTGGACTCCAAGTGTAACGGATGAGATGGTTTATTACAAAGGTGGCCAAACATTAGGATCACGTTCAGGACTGTGGATGATTCCTAGCAATAAAATCGGGATCTTCTTAAGCTATAATAGTTCAGTCGGAGAGTTGCTGGATGATAAGCTTTATACGTTGTTTATGAAGAAGTATTTTCCTGCACCAGCTACGGAGCCTACCTTCCTTCAAACTCCCAAAACGGAATTAGCTCGTTTTGAGGGAATGTATCAGGACTTACGTATGGTGGGTCTAACAGAAAAACCTGGCGTATATCATCTTGCCGCGACGACCCATATTGCGGTAGTAGGCGATGGCCAACTTCTGTTAACTAGCTCCGATGCCATGATGGGAACCCATCTTATGAAACAAATCGGGCCACTTTTATTTATGGATGAAAGAGGTCAATATTTAGCTTTTAAAGTAGATGAAAAAGGCAATCCAAAATACTTAAGATATTTACACGCCTACCCAGGCTATGCAGAAAAAATCGACTTTAAACCGTTTTCTGACATTAGTCATACCGACCCGTATGCTTCACATATTTTTGCATTGAAAATGTATGGAAAAATAAACGGCTATGGGGATAATACCTTTAAGCCAACGCAAACGGTAACCCGCGGACAATTTGTCGAAATGATTGTCAAAGGATTTAGATTACCAGTTAGCGAGAATATGAATTTGCCATTTACCGATGTTAGTAGCAAATCAGATCGCGCCAAATATATTCAAACTCTTTTTGATATGAAGGTCATTACTGGGGTTTCAGAAACGAAATTTGCCCCATCCAGCACAATGACCCGTCAGGAGGCCGCTGTCATTTTCCACCGTTTAATGGGAAGTCCAAGCATTCCAATTCCTATTGGTGGCGAAGTGGATGAATTTGCGAGCGATGCCGTCAAAACCATGATTGCTTACGGAATCTTCGGTCCGGAAATAACCGTCGGCGCCGATGGCACGATCGACTATCAAGCTAAAAAAGAACTAACACGTCAAGAAGCAGCCCTAATGATCCATAAATTGAGCTTTTTGTTATCTCGGTAAGAGAGCAGTGAAGCATGGGATGATTCCCATGCTTCTTTTTGTTTATTAAAAAATGCTCGTGATGCACGATTACTATCCCCACGCTTTCTCTCAATTGAAACGTTTCAACTTGTTGATTGACTCTGTTTATGAAAGCGTTTATAATCCAATTGTATCAACTATTGAAACGTTTCAATAAAACGATAAATTTGTTAAAATTCCAGGAGGTTCCACGATGGATGAAAAACGCTTACATGATTTACTTCAGCAAATGACAATCGATGAAAAAATTGCCCAGTTCCTTCAATTGGCCACTCCTTTCTTTAAAGGTGCTGCTAATCAAGGAGAAATTACTGGGCCAATGGCTGAAATGGGGATTACGGAGGAAGTTTTACACAATTGTGGATCTGTCCTGGGTGCATCTGGTGCTAAAGAAGTAATTAATATGCAGAAAGTGCATTTAGAGGATAATCGACTCGGAATTCCGTTATTAATGATGGCCGACATCATTCACGGCTTTAAGACCATTTTCCCGATTCCGCTAGCGATCGGCTGCTCATGGGACCTGGAATTAGCCGAAAAGAGTGCCAAAATCGCGGCAAAAGAAGCGGCCGTTTCAGGCGTACATGTTACGTTCGCTCCAATGGTCGATTTAGTTCGTGACCCGCGCTGGGGCCGAGTGATGGAGTCCACTGGTGAGGATCCATTTTTAAATAGTGAATTTGCCCGCGCCTTTGTTAGGGGCTTTCAAGGAACAGATTTAACGAATGACCTTAATCGGGTGGCGGCCTGCGTCAAACATTTTGCCGCATACGGCGCCCCTGAAGGTGGACGTGATTATAACACCGTCAATATGTCCGAAAGACAATTGCGCGAATCCTATCTCCCCGCCTATAAAGCGGCCTTAGAGGAAGGCTGTGAAATGGTGATGACCGCTTTTAATACCGTAGATGGTATTCCGGCCACCGGGAACCGGAAATTAATGCGCAACCTCCTTCGCGATGAGTGGGGCTTCGATGGCGTAATTATATCCGACTGGGGCGCTGTGAAGGAATTAATTCCACACGGAGTTGCCGAAGATGGCGCTGAAGCAGCCGCTAAAGCGATTGCCGCTGGGGTGGATATTGAAATGATGACAACCTGCTATGTCGATCATCTTAAGGACCTTGTTGAAAATGGTTCCGTCAATGAAGCCTTAATCGATGAGGCCGTGCTCCGCATTTTAACATTAAAACAAAAACTCGGGCTATTCGAAAATCCATATCGCGGTGCCGATAGTAAGCGCGAGCAGGAAGTGATTCTCTCAGCGGAGCATCGCCAAGTTGCCCGTGAACTTGCAATCAAATCCTGCGTTCTATTAAAAAATGAGTTAATCCTTCCATTGGCAAAAGACAAGAAGATTGCGCTAATTGGACCATTCGCACAAAACGGAGATATTCTTGGCCCATGGTCTTGGCACGGTTCGAAAGAGGAAGCCATTAAAATGGACGAAGGGCTCAAACGGAAAATTGCCCCTTCCCTCGTGTCCGTTGCCAAAGGCTGTGACATTGAAACCGGTACAGAAGAAGAGCTGAACAACGCTCTAACAATCGCCAAGGATGCAGATGTCATCATCTTGGCATTAGGAGAACGGTCGGAAATGACCGGAGAAGGCGGTAGCCGCGCAAACATCCGCCTACCACAAGTTCAGCTTGACTTAATTGCGGAAATGAAAAAACTTCAAAAACCAATCGTGGCCGTATTATTTAATGGTCGCCCGCTAGACCTGCATGGAGTCATCGACCAAGTGGATGGCCTGTTAGAAGCTTGGTACCCGGGGACTGAAGGCGGGGCAGCCATCGCCGATCTATTATTTGGCGACGCCAACCCTTCCGGAAAACTGGCGATATCCTTCCCGTATTCCGTTGGTCAAGTACCGGTTTATTACAACCACTATAGTACCGGGCGTCCTAAGGTCTCAGACGATTATGAACGATATGTAACCCATTATTTAGATATCCCGAATGATCCGCTTCTGCCGTTCGGTTTCGGTTTAAGCTATTCCGCTTTTACCTATACAAACGCGCTCCTTTCAGCGGATGTCATGAACGCAAAAGACACACTGACGATTTCAATAACGGTCACGAATACAAGTTGTCGAGCTGGAGAAGAAATTGTTCAGCTCTATATCCAAGACCTTGTCGGTGAAATTGTCCGACCAGTGAAAGAGCTAAAGGCCTTTCAAAGGATTATTCTAGAACCCAACGAAACAAAAACGGTCAGCTTTACAATTACTGAGGAACAGCTTCGTTACTATCATGAGGACCTTCAGTTTAAAAGTGACCCAGGAGCCTTTAATGCCTATATTGGACCAAACAGCCAGGATGTGACGGCACTTCGCTTTAGGCTCATAAACTAGCCGGCGGCCATCTTGTTAAAAAAAAAGTATCACCCACGATAAAAAATGCAATCACGAGGTGAAAGAAATGTTAACAGCAGAGCAATCAACGATGAAAATCCAAACTGGAGACTTGCAATTTACGTTTTTAAATAGTGGCGACCTCTCCTCTGTCACCTATAAACACCTAATGATCAATCAAATCATCGCCAATCCGATTGATGGATCATTAAACAATCTTTACCTAAGAATTCATCAACCAAATGAAATCAAGGTTTACCCTTTACTCGGAGTGAACGCAAACAGTACCATCCACCACTCCGATTCAGCGATTATGTGGGAAGGCACGGTGGAGCAAGTAAGCTACAAGGTGATTTTCCGCCTTTCTCAGGATGGAGTTTGGTTCTGGGAGGTAAACCTGGACGGCCAACATGTCGAAGTCGATGTCATCTATGGACAAGACTTAGGACTTGCCGATATCGGGGCGGTTCGCTCTAATGAATCGTACATGGCCCAATACGTGGATCACAAGATCTTTCAAGATCAATCGCGCGGCTATATCGTTTGTTCGCGGCAAAACCAACCGCAATCAGTTGGCTTCCCTTACTTGCAACAGGGTTCATTATCGAAGACAGTCGCCTATTCAACCGATGGCTTTCAATTTTTCGGACTATCCTATAAAGAAACAAACAAACCGGAAATCCTGACAAAAGAAACCCTTGCCAATGAAAATTATCAATATGAATTTGCCTATACCGCCCTGCAAACAGAGCGAGTTCCGTTAGCCGGCCAAAGCCAATTTGTCTTCTACGGCCTTTTTAAAGAAACTCACCCGGAGGCAGTCACAACATTAGCGTTTACCGATGAAATCGAAAGAGCTTGGGCCCAAGTGAAGACAGCAGTCGACCCTACCCTTCCGATTAAAAAGGTAAGCATGAAGCCAATCTTTGGTGAACCTGTTAAGACATTATCGCTGGAAAAGGCTGAAATTAACGAAATGTTTCCAAATCGTCTCCAAGAGGAATGGGATGGCGAAACACTGCTTTCCTTCTTTACCGAGACTTACGAGCATGTTGTTTTAAAAGAAAAAGAATGGAAGGTAGAGCGCCCACACGGTCATATTATCATGAGCGGCCAAGACGGAACGCTAAAAGCGAATACCATTACAACCACTTCGTATATGTACGGGTTATTTAATGCGCAATTAGTGGTCGGAAATACGTCCATGAATAAAATGTTGACCAATGCCCGCAATGCGTTAAATGTGTTAAAAACATCCGGGCAACGAATCTATGTGGAAATCGATGGTGCTTATCGCCTATTGACGATGCCATCGATGTTTGAAATGGGCTTTAACTATGCTCGCTGGTATTATAAAACAGCGAACGATACGCTCGTTGTGACCAATTTTACAACCGTTGACACGCCTGAAGTCCATCTGCAAGTCCGATCGTTAACCAGCCAATCGTATCGTTTCCTTGTAACGAACCAGGTATCGATGAACAATAATGAATACGCTGTTCCTTATCAGATGGAAATAGACGATGAAGTCATCACTTTCCGTGCCGACGCAAACGCTGACAATGCCCATGCATATCCTCATCTTTCCTATCGCATGCAGGTGTTTGGAGCTGACTATTCACTTGAAAATGAGCAGTGCTTGGCGGAAAATATTCTCCCGCATTCGGCTTCATTAGTAGTTCTTGAATTAAGGGAAACAGCGGCATGGGAGATTATTCTTCAAGGACTTCTGCATGGTGAACCAATTCCATTTGCCCGACGCGAGGCAAACAATGAGATTGACGCCTATCGTGAACTGTATCGAAACGTGATGAACGGCTTTAAACTGTCGAAAAAAGAACAAACGCCGAGCAATCTGGAAAAGGTCAATGCCCTTTCCTGGTGGTACACCCATAATATGCTTGTCCACTACGCCGTGCCGCACGGTCTTGAGCAGTACGGTGGCGCCGCTTGGGGAACACGCGATGTCTGTCAAGGACCGACAGAGTATTTCCTCGCCACACAAAATTACCAGGCGGTCCGAGAAATTATTAAAACCGTTTTCTCCCATCAGCATGAAGAAACCGGTAACTGGCCACAGTGGTTCATGTTTGATAACTATGTCAACATCCAAGCCCATGAAAGCCATGGCGACATCATTGTCTGGCCGTTAAAAATGCTGAGCGACTATTTACTGGCAACCAATGATTTTTCGATTTTACAAGAAAAGGTTCCTTATATCACGACAGCCACCTATCAATTTACCACGCATTCCGAGACGATTCTCGATCATGCGAAAAAAGAGATTCAATATATTAAGGACCATTTCCTTCATGACACCCATCTATCGTCTTATGGTGATGGCGACTGGGACGATACCCTGCAACCAGCAAATGCCCAGCTCAAGCAATATATGGTCAGCAGCTGGACGGTAGCCTTAACGTATCAAGTGATGAAGCAATTGGCGAAGGTCACGGAAAAAATCGATCAAGTAGAAGCAAGCCATCTACATGCCCTAGCTTTAGGGATTGAAGGTGATTTTAATAAATATATTCTACAGGACGGCGTCATTCCTGGGTTTGTTTATCTGGAAAATCCAGCCGAACCGGAATTAATGGTCCATCCAACCGATACAAAGACAGGCATACACTACCGCCTTTTACCAATGACGAGAAGTATGATTAGTGAATTATTGTCACCGGAACAAGCGGAAACTCACTATCAAATCATCAAAAAAGAGCTTTTCTGTCCCGATGGTGTCCGCCTTATGAATCGTCCGGCCAATTATACAGGTGGGGTAAGCAAACATTTCATGCGGGCGGAGCAAGCCGCGAATTTCGGAAGAGAGATTGGTCTCCAGTACGTTCATGCCCATATTCGTTTTGTGGAAGCGATGGCCAAGTTAGGAAAAGCCGAGGAAGTTTGGAATGGCTTACAGGCGATTAATCCGATTGGCATTCAAGACGTCGTCCCGAATGCAGAAATTCGCCAAAGCAATACGTACTTCAGCAGTTCGGACGGAAAATTCAACACTCGTTACGAAGCCGAGGCGCGCTTTGATGAGTTACGAAAAGGAACCGTCCCTGTAAAAGGCGGCTGGCGCATCTATTCAAGCGGACCGGGGATCTATATGAATCAGCTAATCTCCAATTGCCTAGGCATTAGATTCAACGAGGGAGATCTCGTGATTGACCCTGTCTTACCAAAAGATTTCGACGGCTTACACTTTACCTATCAGGTCAATCATCAACCTGTAACATTTATCTACCATTTGAACGGTGGGAATGAAACAATCGTAAAAGTTAATGGCCAAACAATCTCTGTAGACGCTCTCGAAAACCGCTATCGTAAGAGTGGAATTCGCGTTAACAGCGGTGAACTGAATCAATTATTAAATGATAGCGAAAATGTGATTGAAGTGTTTATTTAACTATTTTCAGCTCGGCGGGTCTTTGCCCGCCGGGTTTTTTTAATGTGCTTTTTAGGGTGGCAAGGCTGGTGTCGGACATAAAAATCTTGTGTGAGGATTCACCCCCTGCAGCCTTTCTATAAAATAAGGTTTTCCATTCACTGTCAATTCAAGCTATAATGAAGAAAACACGGCGACACGGACGTTAGGAGAATTCGTTATGGTTAGTATCAAGGATATTGCGAAGAAAGCTGGGGTTTCGATTTCAACCGTTTCCTATGCGTTAAATGGTAGCGCTAAGCTATCTGAGGAAACAACGGCGAAAATTTTAGCCATCGCAAAAGAATTAAATTACATCCCCAATGCAGCGGCAAGAACACTTAAAAAAAGACAAACGAAAATTATTGGGGTATTTTTAACCGAATATAGTGGATCTTTCTACGGACAGTTGCTTCAGGGAATGCGGGAGACGCTCATTCAAAGGGGCTATGATCTAATCGTTTGTAGCGGCGACCACTCCCATCGCTTTATACCCGAAGGAATGATTGACGGTGCGATTATTTTAGATGCGACGTTTTCGAGCGAAGAAATCATCAGATATGCCGAGCGTGGCCATAAATTAGTCGTGCTTGACAGAGAATTGGAGCACCCCAATATATGCCAAGTGCTCCTTGATAATAAAAGCGGCGCCGAATTGGCGCTTCAATATTTCATTGATAAAGGTCATACCAAAATCCACCTGCTTACAGGCCCGAAAGGTTCCTACGACTCGACCCAGAGGATGCAGGCGGTACAAGAAAAAGCAAGCAAGCTTCCTAATTTTGAATACTTAGAGCTTGCAGGAGACTTTACTAAAGCTGCTGGAGAGCGACTGGCACAGCAATTAGTGCAAAACTATTCTTCGCCGGTTGCGATCTTTTGCTTCAATGATGAAATGGCGATCGGATTGTATGATTATTTAGCGCAAACTCCTTTTCGGGTCGGCACGCATTTCCATATTGTCGGTTTTGATAATCTCGAAGTTTCCCATTATTTGAGCCCTCGTCTCACTACGATTGATTATTCGAAGCAAAAATGGGGCTCGATCGCATCAGAACAATTATTGAACTTACTGGAAAATCAACCGGTAGACAACAAGACAATTTACGTAACCCTGCTTGAAGGCAAATCCGTCAATCCGGCTAAGTAAAAAAAGGTGCCCTTCTATCCACCAGGGGGCACCTTTTGTTCATTTAATTAGAAAATCCTCTTCTGTTAAAAGATATTCCGCTTGTTTAACCCGTTCATCACGATGGAAATAGTCTCTGATGACGCCATCTTTCAAATAATTAGCAATCGCTACCATGATCATTCCTTGATCCAACGCTAAATACGCTTTCGTGACCTTTCTGGTTTTCACATTGACAGAATCATAAAAACCGTAATCACTGAAGGTGTTCAAGTCTTTTAGCCCTTGGATATTACTTAGGACCTCCATCGGAGCATAATCCAAGGCAAGGAAGGAGGCGTGTGCTGTTACCGTTCCGTTATCTTTGTAGCCTGATGTTCCTAATGGTGTCGCCCCAAATTCACTGTATCCATCGGGAGTCGCCGAGGGTGAAAATCCCCACACCGGATACCCCTTTTCTTTGGCAAAAGCAATTTGAATGTCAACATGATGTTGATTGTTCAATCCCAGAGCATTCACACCTAGCTCTTTCTCCTTTAAGACGAGACTTGGCATTAACGCCTCGAACATACTTCCACCCCAGGTTGGGACAAACTTGACATCCTTGTATTGGTAATGTCCTTGGTAAACCTCGACCCCATGATACTCGCGCTTTTCCCCCGTTGGAGCCTGCGCTTGCCAATTATCCTTTGCAGGCAGGGTTCGATACGTTTTCCACCAATGCTCACTAGGCACATCACCTTTACTGATGGCGATATAACTGCCTAACCGCGGTTCTGTATAAAACATCCCGTAATGATGGCCGGTCAGTTCCGCTTGATCGACGAAATAGCCGCCACGGAACTGCCCTACCTTTGGATCATAAAGCGTCGAATAATCCATTTCATTTACTAGTCTCGTAGTCTGTTCCAATAACGAAGGATAGGCCTGTCCGGCGGTAATCAAGCCGGCTGACAGCCACCCATTGTCCACTTGCGAGATAAACTGGCCCCAGTCTTTTTTCAATGACCCATCTTCAGTGTGATACCAATTGTAAAAAAGACCGTTCCACTTCGGCATTTTTTCAAGCGTGTCAATCGTTATTCCCAACCGTGCGACCGCTTCCTCCTCCGTTAAAATGCCCATTTCCTCGGCCGACAGGGTACTAAGGATATACATCGCGATATTCGTTGGGGAAGTGTGTTTGCCTTCCTCCTTCCCCGCCCCTCTGATCCGGACAATATCACTGGTAAGCCCCGTTTCCGGGTCAGTGAAATCTTCAAAATAAAGATACGTCTTTTCCGCTATCGACTCAAGTTCCGTTTGGAGAGCTTTTTCCTCAGGACTTTCTTGTTTGACTAACATTGACATCGCCATGGAAGCGGCTACCAGCGCTCCTAGAAAGACAATGACAACGATGTATACCATTCTTTTTTTAACCATTGAAACTCCTCCCCGAACCATCTATTTGTAAGGAGACAGCCATCCCGGCTTAAGCGGATTATTTAACAAGTCGGTCGGTAAAAAAATTCATCCCATGTTTAAATGCCGTTAATCCGTATAACATCGAGCTCCAATCGATTAAGGTAACTTTTGTTGGATACCAACGGTTCGGCTGATTGAGATGCCACCAGGAATAACGATGCAAGCCGTACTTATAAGCGGACTTGAACTTTTCTTCATCCTCTTGGTCCTCCGGATTGCTGTAAACATCATACGGAATGTGAAGACGATATAAAGCATACAAGTCATAGATTCCGCCTGGATAAACTGGTAGAAAACCCGCGACAATATACGCCGATGCGACATCATGCGGTGAATCAAGAATTCGATCGGCATGATACCCACCGTGCAGCCCATCATCAGGACCTGCTCCATATCCCCACACATATGAACCGACATCGCTTAATTCCTTCCACTTGAGCCGATCGGCCATACAAGCATTTTCGTAAAATTGGCGATAGGTTGGACTGGTCGCATAATCTGGAACTAAGTAAAACGGAAATTGATGGACAAATGATGATAAAAAGGCGGTTGCGTCATGGTCAGTCAGTACCGGAATATCACGATAATGGATTTGTGGTAAATCGTTCATTCGTTCTTCGGCGAAGCTATTATGCCATAAGGCTTGAATATCCTCGTCTTCCGGCTGACACAACAGCGCCAGGTAAGCGACAATGACATATTCATTGTAAGCCGGTAACGGCAATGTCCCTTCGCCATCCTTGACGACCATGTTGATGACACCCTTTTCTTTATCATTCACGACCACACGCCAGTCAATCGATTTTAGGAGCATCTGAGCAAGTTCGGCAATCTCGGGTCTTTTCTCCTTAAAATGTTGGCCGGCAAAAAGAGCCCCAGCAACCAATAAGGATGTGTCAATCGTCGATATTTCCGAGTTCAGGTTCTCCCCCGTTTCCATATCGACGAAATGGGCGAAGAAACCGGTTTTCTCATCTCGTGCCACCTTGCAGCCTTCGATTTGACCTAAACAAGCTTTTAATGTGATGATGGCTTTATCGGCCGCCTTGTCATCCCAGTTTTCCAAATCGGCAATCGCCAGGCTAATCAGGCCGACTCCGGTCGCAGCAATGGAGCAACGGAAATCGGGGTTTTCTCCCAATGTCATATAGCCATCTGCATACAAGCCTGTCCGCGGATGACGCGAGGCTTCGTATAGGGCATACGAGTCAAAATGCTGGCGATCAAAAAACGCCTTTACATCCTTTGGTAGTTCGTTATAAAAATTAGTCATGACAGTCTCCTCCTGTATTTAAAGGCTGTGGTAAAGTAGACTGTTGATTTCCGCTGCAGGTACTTAACCAACATTGTCCTTTCCACAGCCTAGTCAAAATAGATCGTTAAGCGATCATCGACTTTAGCATGCTTAAGACTTTTAATGAATGTAATGTCGCCATTTTTCTCAATCGAATAATCGTTGTTTGGCGCGATTGGTTTGTTTGTTTGGATGGCAATCACATCTGAACTTTGCGTCAACCGGAACTGCATCGATTGTTCGTTAACTTCGGTAATTTCGGCGGTCGAATAGACAATTTTACACTCATTTACCTGGACATTCACCGGTAACATCACGCCGTCTTTTCCTTGGAGCATGATTTTCCGACCGTCAAAGACTGGCTTTTCTTGATCATACACCTTGAATTCCTTATCAAAGCCATCAAGATTGAGGATGTGAATAAATCGCTCTCCCGCTTGATTGGCAACGGAAGTCATAAAGATCCCGTGTTCCTGGCAGTCGTGGGTAAGCTTCGCCTTTGCTCCCAGCTTTTCAAAGCCTTCTTTAAAAAATTCGATGTCACAGGAATAAGCATTGGCCATCACAATCGCCAACCCCTTACCGACGGAAACCTCAAAGGAACAAACCTCATCATTTTCATAAACGCGAAGTAAAGGGACGGCTTGACCGGTGATATCAAAAGTTTGCGCAAAATGAGTTCTTACTTCCGGACGTGGCGCCGCCCAATTCTCTGCGTAAACCGAAAGAAAATGGCGATGCGAGTCGCGATAAACGCCTTTAGGGACAACTCCCAAGCTTTTCGCCAACAGCGTACAAGGATTCCCTTCCATATCAAATTGCGGAACCTCACCATAGAGGAAAATCCCGCCGCCGTTCTCCAAATATTCGACAAGCTTCTGTTGAATCGCTGCATCCATATATTTAGCGGAAGGCAGTGCCAGTACCGCCGTCTCGTCAACCGATAGAGGTTTATTTTGAATGTCAACGGCCCCAAAACGATAACCTGATAGCAGCATCGCTTTCGCCATGATCTCCCAAGCACCCGAAGAACGATGCGCTTCAATATTTGTCAGAATCGCTTTCATTTTTTCACTATGAGGATAGCGATATTCAGTCATGTAATAATCAGGGATAAACGCAAAGGCGACATCGTCCCGTTCCTCGTTCATCACCGCCAATTTGTCGGCCATAGCCATCACCGTTGTAATCGCTCTCGCCATTCGCGGAAACGTGTAGTTCAACTCGCCTTCAGGGCTAACAGGTGCAGCAAAGCCATGGCGTTCTCCGGTAATCGCGATTCGGTCATTGCCATCTCCGACCTTTGTCTCGAGGCGATAATTTCTTCCCCCGGCAAACAGATAATAATTCAACAGACGATTTCCTTGCGCGATGCACATTCTTGTTTTAAAATCAGCCGCCGATATGTCATAACGGCTACCTAAATTATTGCCGAAATTTCCGTCCCCGCAGTTGAATTCAACCGACGTCAGTGGCTGGTCGTGATGATGAACGGCATCCATAAAGCCATTGATTAAATATAAATCTTGAAACGTGACAATATCCAAATCACCAAAATAAATATCCGAACCCGATAGATAATCAGAGGCCTGGGTATAAGATTCATAGAGCTGGCTGATGCCAATTGGGTAAGTGAAGCCCCTGCCTCCGCCAGTGCCATGAATATTGACGACAAACGGAATATCCCTGGCACCGAACTCTTCGGCATAGCTTCGTAGCGTATGTATATATTGGGCAAAGCGATGTCTCATATAATAGCCTAAATCCTTTAATAGTTCGGCTGCATATTCTTCTTGAGGTGAGCGAATCGCCTTGTTGCGCACGGTTGTGTCAGTTAAAAGAAACGGGTATCTTCTACTCAAAGTCTCTTGGTCGTAACGGTTCTTTAACCATTGGGAGAACTCATCCAACACAAAGTCCGTTAAGTCCGGGCAATTACTCACCCATGAAAGCATCCCGACCTCATTATCAAGCTGGAAGGCGATGATGTTTCCGCCATTGGTGTGCAATCTTGGGGTCACAATCTCCATCAGCGACTTGTACCAATTGCGTACCTCTTGTAAAAATCCTGGCGCATTATAATCAACCGTTGGCGTTGTCGCCGGGTTCCCATCCCAACAAACCGGGATAATTTCTGGATGTTTTTGATAAACCCAATAAGGTAGACCTTCATTCTTCATTTCCGCCATAATAAAAGGGCCTGGACGGACAAAAAAGTACAAACCATTTTCCTGACATAAATCGATGAAACCGGCTAAATCAAGTTCTGGGCGAGTTTTTCCTTGTAAATCCACCTGACCTTCTTCCGGTTCATGCAAGATCCACGGAACGTAGGTAGCGACCGCATTGCAGCCGGCAAGTTTAAGTTTATCTAAACGGTCCTGCCATTCATCACGCGCAAGGCGGAAATAATGGATCTCCCCACACATAATGAGCTGCGGCTTGCCGTCGATGATAATTTGTTTATTCTTAATTTCAATCATAAACGGAACCTCCTTTTTTAATAAAAAGGGTGGTAAAAGCGTTCTCCTACCACCCCTTTATGCATTATTCACCTGTAATTCCGGATCGGTCGACGCCTTCGACGAACCAGCGTTGGGTAATGAAATAGACAATTAATAACGGCAAGATGGAGAGAATCGTTCCAGCCATTTTAATTCCCTCATTGATTTGATTTCCACTCGCCCCCATACCAGCCGGAAACATTTTTTGATAGGTGGCAACGAATTTTTGCAATTGTAATGGCAAGGTCGTTAGCTTATCCCCAAAATAAATGGCGGCAAGGTACGTTTCATTCCAATACCAAACAAACGAAAACAGGAAGGAAATAATGATTGCCGGAACCGCCATCGGTAGGGCAATCGTAAAAAAGATCCGAAAGTGGCCCGCCCCATCAATTTGGGCCGCCTCCTCCAGCGCTTTCGGAACCATCCGGAAGAACTGATAAAAAATCAAAATGAAAATCGCACTGTTAAGACCTTGGCCAAAAGCCGCCGGAAGCAGAAACGCCTTCAGACTTCCGAGAATATTTAATTCATTGAAAAATAAATATCTTGGAATCAACGTCACCTGCGGCGGAATGATAAAGGTCGCCAGGACGAGGACAAAGATGATCTTTTTTCCTTTAAAATCAAACCGAGCCAAGCCGTAACCGATGACGGCGGCAACCGCTGTTTGAGCAATCGCCGGTAAACTCGTCACATATAGTGTCTTCACCAGCGTCGAAAAGAAATTCAACACCTGGTTCGCTCGAGTATAATTTTCCAAATACAAGTGGGTCGGAATCCAGTTCACCAGCGGATTGAGCAGGTCATCCAGGCTTTTAAAGCTATACACACCCATATAAAGAAGCGGGAATAAATAGACAAACCCGATGCCCACCAACAAGCCGTAAATGAGCAGCTTCATAAGCAATCCATCTGTTCCCTGCATGCCTAAAAAGAATCGTTTCACTTTCAAATAAATGGTATGGAATTGATGAAGTTTTGAATGTTGCATGCTGCCCCCTCCCCTTTATGTGTAATTTTTCTTTCCTTTTAGGGTCATAGCCCCAATACTTAAAAGAAGTGCCAGTGCAATGATGAGAAAATAGAGCCAAGATAAGGCCGATGCATAGCCAAAGCCGGTATCGATCTTGAACATATTCGTTTGGATATGTTCAATGACCGGATTGAGCGGCGAAATCGAATAGGTAACAATCGTATAAATCGTATTGACCAATATCATCGGGAATAGACTTGGCAGGGTGACCTTCCAAAACGATTCCCAATTCGAAGCACCGTCAATTTTCGCCGCCTCATAGATTTGTTTGTCCATTTTTTGCAGCGCTGCCAGAAAGATTAAGATTTGTACCCCGGAAAACCAGAGGATTAAGATCAAATTTTTAATCAAATAAAGTAGAATCCCGTTAAAAAAACCTTCAGGATTTGCCGCTAAGACTTGGTAAATCGCATATTGTTCGATCGAGGGTATCGTCGTGATTCCCTGTTCAATCAATTCCTTCATCACTGGTCCACTGAAGATAATCACCGGCAGGAAAAAAATCGTCCGAAACATTCCCCGAAAGCGAATATTTTGATTCAGGAGTAACGCAATAATTAAGGAAAAAACGATAATAATCGGTACGGATACGACCATTTCCTCTAAATACTTCGTTAGCTTTGTCATAAAAAGGGCATCAACCACAAAGGCGTATTCAAAGTTTTCAAATTTGATAAACTGTGTTTGGATGCCACTGGTGGTAATTTTTACCTTTTGAAAGCTTAGATATAAGGAATAAAGAAGGGGAAAAGCGGTAAAAACCGAAAAACCGATGACCCATGGTGAAATAAATAACCACCCGATCGTGCTTCTCTTTGTCAGTAACCTCTTCACCGCTAATCCCTCCTTTCCGTGATCGCAAAATCCTTGGCTGGCACTAAAATGCCGGCTCGCTGATAACCTACGTCCGTATAATTGACGATAATTATTTTTCCATTCGAATAAGTGACTTCGGCAATTCCCGCTTCAGGGATTTCCCGATTAATGATTGTCGCCCCTTCAACTTGCCCTAGACTTTTTTCTATTTGTTGGTATTGTTTAACAATTGCATCCTTCCAAATCGAAAATTCGGAAGTATAAACATGCCCGGAGGCTGTTTTCATTAATAAATAGGATGGCTGTTCCGTCAGCAAAAAGCTCGGGTAGGCACCGAATTCAATCATCCGTAACATTTCCTCGACAGGACTGGCATGGAAGTTCGAAAATGGCGCGAAATAAGGCATATAGCCCTTTAAAACAATTTGCAGAAACGGAACCGTATCCGTTTCAAACACATAGCCCGAAGAAAACATCGGGATATCTAAGTACCGGTCGGCTTGGTTCCAGGCATACACACTCGGTTCATATAACGCAACCCCGCCCATTTTCTGATTCATTTCTTGAAAGAGCTTGCTGTAGGTGGCCAACGTTTGCATCCGGTTCGTCTCACCGGACTTGCTAAAATCAGAAAATAACGTGTAGCCTGTCGAATCAATCGCCAGATTAGTAATCCCTTGTTTTTCGAATTGCCCGACATCCTCTTTTGCCATTTGTAACGATTTTAACGGAGACAGATAAAAGACTTTCTCCTTCCACCCCTGCAAAGAAATCGTTTCAGAACTGATTTTCTTGGCGACATCCTTACCCCCGGAATAACCGGATGCCCCTTCATAGGCCTTCGTGTAATCGGTATGAAAGTAGAGTGGGATATCGTTCTTATTTAAAGCTGCCGTCGTTTCCTTTAAGTCGTTTGAACTGCCAAGCTTCCGCTCAAGAGGAAATTTAGCCGGGAGCGTCCCTGTTAAACCACCTTTTGACCAGCCTTTATAGATGACAAACAGATTATCAACCTGATGCTGCTTCAACTCATCGGTCATCACCGGGATTTGGTTCAGCTCTGTCATGGGAATAACCGAATCCCAAAGCAGGCCAGATTTTGCCTCACCACCAAGAAACTCCAGTCGAACCTCGACTTTGTCGTCCTGCTTCGTTAACTGGCCATGGTTGACGAGATATTGCTGATATCGTTTCGCCATCCCAACATAATCTGCATGTTCGTCTTTTAAAAATAAGTACCGAAGCTTGATATTAACGTCATTCGCCTTATCTTGGTAAAGGTTAATCCCATTCAGCCGCTTACTCGTCGGTTGATAGTAGGCATAGCGATAATGAAATTGAGCTGTGATCCAGTTGAAATCAGTGGAAACACCTGCCGAGTAGGCAAGGATATCCCCATAGGCGTATCCATCTTCAATTACTGTCAAAAAGGCATTTTGCTTCACGCCATGAACGGCTCCAAAGATCGGCATCTTCATTTGCTGGACCGGATTCACCGGGCTGAAGCTCGTATTCGTTCGTTCAAACGCTTCATCCCTGCCAAAAATCGCGCCTACGAAAGGAGTGTCTCCTCTTTTTTTACTTTTCTCATAACGAACTAACGCTCCACTGCCATCCGGCAAGAACATATAACCGTTGATATCATTCTGGTGGGCTGCACCAAAGAACGGGTACACCTTCAGCGAAATCAATTGGGCCTTCTTATTTTCGACGATGCTTTCCTTTGGTATCGACACAAGTATCTGATCGTCTTCCAGTTCAACACTCAGCTGAAATTGAAGTTTCGCTTGGTTTAAAAACACTTTGGCTTGAAACCCCTTTTGGGTCTTCGTCACTTTCGGTCGTGATTGATTTGTAAGGATACTTTCCGTTTTCACTTTACCCTTTTGATCGGCGTACTCTATCGTAACCGCCGACTGAATCATTTGCGTCCATGTTTTGTTAATCCGGTATTGCTCCGGGTGATCAAGCCCGGAATTCCAAACATATCCGGTATGCTTATCGCGGATTTTAATGGCTAACGACTTAGGGTCTACAAACAGGCTATAGCTGCTATTTTCCGTCACTCTCTCAAAGCCTTCAAAGGAAACCGTTTGTTCCACTTTTTCACCTAAGCGATTTTCCGGTTTCGTGTAGGCCGCCGAAGTTAATTTCATTTCCGTTTGAACCTTCTCGCTTTTTAACAACGGTTGCTCCGATTTCGACTGTTGAACCGCGTCGGCAATCACATGGACCGGTACGATGATAAGAATAAATGCAATGAGTAGTTTTCTATACACGTAGAATGACCTCCCTCACGATGGAGTAGACGAAGTCATAGACTTGGTCAAACAACACCATCAAGATGAACACAACAAGAATCATGATGACCATGCCAAACAAGGTGATGAAAATGTTCCGTACCGTTTCAGAGAAGGAGTAATTGTGTATTTCCTTGATCATGATAAAAAGAATCAGTAAACACCACGCGTAAATGAGGCGGGTGGAAAATAGATAGATAAAGGACTCATTAAAGGTTAGGACATTGGAAATCAACGTAATCGGTAAAATGAACACGATATACGGAGCCAGCGAATACACGGTACCGATATAGATATCCTTCAGTCTGCCTTCCCCATCATTAATCGTACTCACCATATAGTTAATGACCACAAATAAGAGAATCGGCACAAACACGATCGCTGTTTCAACGAGTAAGCTTGTTTCAACACCAATCGGCTTAGCAAACAAGAATCCTGTCTGAAACTTCGCAAGTAAATATTCGATAAATAATAGAATATAGAGAATCGTCGCCGATAAAACCGACGCATATTGCTTTCGTTTTAAATAATAAAAACTGTCAATCGGATGTCTAAAAAATTGCCCTAGAAACAATAGCTCCGACACTAATTTCTGTGCCCGCCACTTTCTCCATCTTTCGCGTGGCGTTTTCAACACGTTCCACTTGCGGTCAACTCGTTTAATCACATAATAGATGACAATCAAGAGAATCAGACCAAGAAAAACGGTAGCAAGGTGGTCCTGCAACCAAACTTGGCGAACCTCCCAAAAGGCATCGGAGTAGCCCCAATAATCTTTGGACAACTTGAATTCTTCCAATGATTTTTCATAGTCTTGTTGCTTATAATAGGCCTTTCCCATCGCCGTATGGGCGAGCTTAAACGTAGAATTCAACGACAAGACCGTTTCCCAATACTGCTGACTTTCGACATACAAGCCTTCTTTAAATAAAGCGATCCCTTTATGGACTTGTTCGGCAAAGGCCGTTTCTTCTAGAACAGTGATCATCCCTCGTTCCTTATCGGTAACATAAAGCCTTCCAGCTCGGTCAATCGTAATCCCGGTTGGCTGTTTAAAAAGCCCAAGGCGATTAGAACCATCATCCGCTCCGCCGAACACAAAGAGAAAATGACCGAAGCTATCAAACTCATGAATTTCGCCATAACTATCAATCGTAAAAATATTCCCATTTTGATCCACCGTGATATCTTGATAGGTTGGATCCCAAGAAATATAAGGGTCGAGCATATTTTTCCCGGCGACATTTAATTTTTTGATAACCTCATTTTCAGTCCCTGCTGTGACCGAATAAATCAGTCCTTGTTGATCAATGACAATATTGTCAGGGGCTGGCGGTGTTTTTAAAAACATTCGTGACTTTTGCGTCTCGGTTGTTAGTAAGTTTTTAATAACAGAAGTGAGCGACACATCGGTCGAATTGACTCCATAGTATCCCAAAAAGGAGCCATCCTGACTAAGTTGGATGATCCCGTTTGTCGATCCCTCACTAATCACATACAGATTCCCTCGGCGGTCAACGGCAACCTTTTGTGGCTTAAAGGGCGATGTGCGACCAAATAAAGGGGAATCGGGTCTGCCAAACTCCGCGACCACTTCGCCTGTAGGAGAAAAACGGTACACCTTCTCCTTTGCATAATCCGCAACATAAATGTCCCCTGCCTCATCAACAAACACCCCAGTTGGTGTTTCAAGCGTGCCCACGCCAACCTCGGCTAGTTTCGTTCCATTTTCATTGGCGACGATCACTTTTTTCGTCGCTGAATCGACCACATAAATGTTCCCGTTCGTGGCGGCAAAGATATCCTCCGGACTGACAATTTCTTCATCTGCAAGGAAAACACCAAGTGGAGCAAAAGCCGTTTGTGTTTCAACTAGTCCCCAATCTGCCGACAATGTTCCTGTTTTATAAGGGACAGATGCAAACGTGAGGGATTGAAAAGGGATAATAATTAATAGTAAGGTGCATATAAGGATTCGAATGGTATGCTGCAACACCCTCCCCCCTCTCTTTTACTTGATTCCTGAATGGGCCATTGTATTCATGACCTGACTTTGCAGGAAGATAAAAATGATTAAATTTGGTACAAACATGATCAGGGAGGCAGCAGCTGCCATCCCTTGACCAGCAACGCTGTTTCCTGCTTGCGAAGTCAAAGTCGACATATAAAAGGCAAACGTTTTTAACCCTTCATCGTTCACATACAAGGTCGAACTTTCTGTACTATTCCAAACCATTTGAAAGCTTAGAATGGCAACGGTGGCAATGGCTGGCTTAATCAGCGGGATAATAATTTTTGTGAAAATTTGAAAATCCGAGGCACCGTCTAATTTAGCTGCCTCAATCAACTCATCGGGTATTTGATCAATGAACTGCTTGACCAAAAATAAACCGATTGGCATCGCCAATAATGGAACAATGTGAACAAGAAAGTTATTAATCAACCCTAACTCCTCGATTAATAAGTATCTCGGAATCGCTACCGCCGCCGGTACGAACATTAAAGCAATCGTATTAATCTCAAAGATCGTCTTTTTCATTTTGAACGTTTTCTTTGATAAAGCGTATCCGGCCATCGTACTGATCAAGACCGTGAAAAAAACGACCAACAGCGTAATGACAATACTGTTAAATAAATAACGTGTCATCGGAATTCCCGTGGCATTCGCTTGTCCAAACAGGTCGGCAAAGTTTTGCCAGGTCGGTTTTTCCACGAAAAACCTTGGTGGATAAGCAAATAGCTCATCAATCGGTTTAAAGGCATGGAAAACAATAAAAATAATCGGCAACGCCATAAAAATCGCCAACGGAATTAAAAAGACAAGAAACTTTATTTGGCTTTTATGAAACTTGGCTGGATTCATTTTTGTTCCCTGAAAGGCTGACATCCAAATCACTCCTTCGTTGTTAATCTTTTTCACCAAACAGTTTCCAGGCAACTTTTGAAAATGCATACACGACAAGTAAGAGCACAACGGAGATCGCTGCGGCATATCCCATTTCATAGCGGATAAAGCCAAAGTCCTCTAAGTGGTTGACCATTAATTGTCCTGCATATTGTGGTGTCGGATTCGCCCCTGAAAGGGCAACCCCAATGGCACCTGCCTGAAACGTTCCAACAACGGCCATGACAGCACCGAACAGCATTTGCGGTTTCATGGAAGGAATGGTAATGTAAATCACCTCTTGAAAACGATTCTTAATTCCATCAATATAACCGGCTTCATAGATCTCCGGATTGATATTCAGAACCCCTGACAGCATCGCCAAAAATCCAACACCCATACTTCCCCAAAGCGTCACAAAGATCATAATTTTCATCAGATATTCCGGGGATTGTAACCATTGAATCGGCTCAAATAATACCCCCATGGAAATCAATAAACTATTTAAATACCCCGTTTGGTCACCACTAAAGATAATCGTCCAGACAACCGCCATTGCGACACCGGCTGTCATCGACGGAGAATAGATAATCAGCGCTAAGACCGTTCTCATCTTGCTCGGGACTTGTGCAAGGGCCCAAGCAAGAATGAACGAAAGAATATAGCCCCCTGGACCGACGATCAAGGCAAAGGTCAATGTATTTGGTAAAACCTTCTGCATAAACACCTGGTCCTGGGTCAGTAAACTGACATAATTGTTTAAACCGGTAAACCTCGGCGCCTCAATCGCATTAAAATAGGTGAAGGACAACAGCATCGCTGCACTAACAGGAATAATAATAAATGCAGTAAAAAAGAGAATATAAGGGCTTAAGAATACCCAATGACCATAATCTCGCTGCTTATTTTTCATCTTCATCGCCTGCCCAACTCTTTACTTGGTCAATGGTAGGAATCGGATAAGGCTTGACCATTTGACCATTTTTCATATAACCAAATTCCTCCATTTTCCGTTTCATTTCTCGATCGATCGCAATGATCGAGTCATCCACCGCCGACCTTGGATTTTCACCGTCAAATACGACTCGATTCCAGATATTACTTAGCTCACGTTCGACCATATAGGAGCCCGGTGTCTTCGGAACTTCCTTCAAAAACTCCCATTGCTCTAAAATCGCCTGTTTATGTTCTTCCGGCCACGGCAACTGGCGAAATGCCTCCAGGTTGGCGGTATTCCACATATATTCCGGACCATACAAAGTTTGCAAGCTATTGGCAAATTCCGACTGTGTCTCCGTTTGCATCCACCATTTTAAGAGCTCCCATGATTTCTGCTTGTCCTTCGTCCCTTTAAAAATCATTCCCGCTTGCCCCGAACCTGTCGCCCAACGTTCTACTGAACCATCAGCCTGCTTGATCCCCGGCTGCGGTGTAATTTCCCACCATCCGGCAATCTCCGGAGCGGCAGCCGTTAATTGAACATAGGTAGCAAAGCTCGATACACCAATAGGCAACGTCGAATATCGGAAATGATTGTAGAAATTCGGCACCTGTAGTGGAAGGCTGTAAATGGTATTCAGATCGGCCATGAATTGAATCCCCTTAAGGGCTGCTTCCGTTCCAATCGCCGTTTTCATCCCATCCGGTTCATATAAGTCCCCATTGAATTGGTAGATAAATGGAGCCGTTGTTTGGAATGGTTTAAAGGCGGTCGCCCCTGAAATTGGCGTATAATAATTCATCCCGAATCGCTGTAGCTCCGGCAAGATACTAATGACATCATCCCAGGTGTCAGGCACTGGCAGATGTAATGCATTTAAAATATCTTTCCGATAAAACTGAACATAAAAATCCTGGGTTTCCGGTAAAGCATAAACCGAATCCTCAATCATTAACGGTAAAAAAGCCCCAGGCGAAAACTGTTTGCTGTATGACTCAAAATCATCAAACTGATGCAAATCAACGGCTGCCCCACGAATCGATAACTCGTATGGTAGCCAGTTACTAATTCCCAATGCGACATCCGGCTGCTTCCCGGCAGCACTTGCTAACACTAATTTAGATTCATCGGGCATCAGCGAAAACTTGACGACAATCCCCGTCTCCGGTGTAAAGGTCCGGTCGGCCAGATTTTGAATAACTTCGACATATTGCCGCGGACGGTTCACCCAAACCTCAATCGTATCACCCTTGGTACTTGCAACCGAATAATCTCCCGAAGTAAAGGAAAGCACAAACCGTTTCAGACTATGCCATACTTTCCCTAAAATACCAATCGTTGCCGCAGGTGGTTCCTGGTCACCATGTAGATAAAACCGATCGACGAGCAGTGGCTGCTTCGGTAAATCTACTAATAGATTCCCGAGTAACTGGGCAACCGATGAGGAGCCCTCGGAAAGCTCGGTCAATCGATTCGGAATCTCATCCGGTTTCTCACTTAATTTCCTTAGTTTTTGGGCCGCTAACTGAAGCGAGACCATCTCACTCGAAGATTGCTTCGATTGACTTAAGCCCTTTAAATATTGCTCTTCTTTAAGGAGAACATCCGCCCACCTGGACACTCGCTTTTCAATATCGGGAATGAACTCAGAGATTTTCCAGCCGCGCGAACGGTCTGTTTGGTTCCCGGTTAATTTTTTTATCGAAAGGGATAATTCCTCAATTTCCCTCATTACATCATTGGTGGTGTTAACCGTTCTTTCGATCGGTGAAGCATCCGCTTCTAGGCCGATGCTGTGCTCACCCTTTGACAAGTAGAACAGGAATGGCTCGCCGTTCTCAGCAGCCAAGGTCACATTCGCCCATCTTTTATCAAATTCAAACGTATAGGGTGCCACTTCGGCAAAGGGAATCTTGCCATCAATATAGACTTTGCGAAAAACTGGAGCCCCAGTCGACTTATTCTGTTGGACCTTTAACGTTAACTGATACAAGCCGTCCTGTTCGACGTTTACGTTCCAAGTCACCTTTTGCCCACTCGTCCCCCAAGATTCGCCCCCTAACGCATTTAACAATAAATATTTCGGGTCACTTGGGACGGCAGAAGCGTCTGTAGACGCAAAAGGCCGAACGAACGAGCTATTTTTCGTATAACCAGCCTCCGCTTCAAAGCTTTCGATTAGATTGACCTTCGTTCCTTTATCGTGGGCTTGGCGATACTCTTGGTACGTTGGCCAATTGGTGGTGGAAGTTACCACTAGCTTGCCGACTAACATCTCGCCGCGTAAATTCGCTAATTCGATTGTGTTTTTCCCTTTTTTCAGACGGTATTTTAAAGGAGTTGGCTGCAAATGGCTCGCATCTTCCGCTTTTATTTGGCTCCATTGAATCACAGTGACCTGTTTAGGAATGATTTCATTGCCAAAGCGATCTTTTTCAAATGTATCGGTCTCATTTTTCCAAACAATTGGAAAGACGATCCGCCTACTTTCATAAAAGGGAAACTCCCCGTTTACTTGGATTGAACCCTCTATTGGAATAACCTCTTTACTTAATGGATAATAGTCGAATGAAAGTTCGTACAGACCTTCCATTGGAACTTCCACCTCATAGGAAACCGCTTGTTGATTATGCCAATAGAAAACACTATCCCCGTAACCTTTACTTTTGGCAGCAGGCCATAAATCTTGCTGATTAGCAGAAACGAGGGAATTTGAGGACACCTCAACATTCGAGGCGTCCTTCACTCCTTCTCTTTCCCATGTTCTAAGGACGGTATGATAGCGATCTTCGATGACGTTTTCAGCAGACATCTTCTCACGGTTAGCATTCTCCGCAGAGGCAGTGACAGAGGCAACCCCTTGTGAAAAGATGAAGAAAAGCAAGATCATCATGTTAGCAAATATTCGAGACTTCATACTATCTACCTCCTAGAAACAAAACTACTTATTTTTGATCGCTTCTTGTGCTTCAACCGTGATTTTTTCTGCTAATTCATTCAGCTGCTTCGAATAATCTTCTACTTTTAATTGACCTTTAATAAAGGCGTCGACTAATTGACTAGTATTGGCATTGTCTGCATCGTTTGTTTTGACTCCTGTTAGAGCAGTCCAACGTACATCAACATAGCCAGGAACCATTTTAACCGGTTCGATAATCGCTTTATCAAGATTTTCATAAGCAAGGCGAATTCCAGGCACATCAAGGATTTCGAAGAACTTATCAAGAACTTCTTGGTCGGTATTGATTGGTAATGTATTTAATACTTTCCCTTCAGCTTCAGCGATTTCCATCCGCTTCATGAATCCTTCTTTACCGAAAGACATCCATTTTGCAAAAAGATAGGCTTCTTCAGGATGTTCCGTTGTTTTCGAAATTCCGACAAAGTCATTGGCTACTGCCGTAACTCCACCTGGAATACCAATGAAATCCCAATCAAATGTAGCGTTTTCACTGACATTGGTCGCAGCCCAAGAGCCGTCCCACTTCAGGGCAATTCCACCTTGTACCCAAGCTTGCTCACCGTCTTCACCTTTAAACTTTGCTTTTTGCTCATCTGAAAGCGTATCGTACGAATATCCGTTTGTTGCAAATTCTTTCGCTTGGTTTACAGCATTGATAAATTCTTTACTGTCTAATGCGTAGTGACCATCTTTTAGCGTGTACCAACCCATGTCATGGTTTGCAGCAGCTGGGTACCAGTCCACCACTGAGAATGGATGATTTAAACCTACAACACCGTTGTTCACGTTTGTAACCGTTTTAACACCGGTAACAAAATCTTCAAGAGATGTTCCAAACTCCGGATAATCTAAGTTCGCTGCATTGAAAACATCTTTATTAACAAAATAACCTAAGAAATGTTGCGCCGAAGGAATCGCGAATAATTTACCATTATAAGTAGCAGAGTCTCTTACCGCTTCTGGAATCGTCGCAAAATCTGCATCATTAGCAGCAAGGTCAGTTGCATCTAATAACCAATCATTGGATAATGCTAACGGAATTTGTGGCAAAGCAAACACATCCGGCATATCGCCTGCACTTGCTGCTGTTGCCAATGTCCCGTTCCAATCGGAAGTATTCACCGTTTCATTAA
Source organism: Pseudoneobacillus rhizolycopersici (assembly GCF_054786815.1). Classification (NCBI taxonomy): domain Bacteria; kingdom Bacillati; phylum Bacillota; class Bacilli; order Caryophanales; family Bacillaceae; genus Pseudoneobacillus; species Pseudoneobacillus rhizolycopersici. The sequence goes on from NZ_JBTOOE010000010.1 coordinate 114,541, forward strand.
GCTCAATCGTGATATGTGGATATTTATCTTTGAAAGCCGCTAACATCAGGCGTTCTAAATTATTTTCCTCTTCTGTTCCTAAATTCCAATGCGCATACGATAATGTGACTGGCTCTAATTCTTGCTCTTGCTTGTCATTGTCTTTATTTTTGTCTGTCTCTTTGCTTGTGTCTTTAGTATTTGTACAAGCAGCCAGAGCGAAAACGAGAACGAATAAAGTGAAAATGGATAAAATCTTTTTCATATATGACTCTCCCTTAATATTTTTTTAGTGTTGGCTTAACCGGAAGCCCTCGTCATCATTTGGATTGTGAGCGGTTCCGGCTCGTAGTCAAGCTGCTTATCCAGCATCTGAAGCAAGGTTTTGGCAGCGGCAGTGCCCCAATCCTTTCTCGGCACTTTAATGGTTGTGAGTGATGGGTTAAAATATTGCGCGACAGAAATATCGTCAAATCCAACAATCGCGATGTCTTCCGGCACCTTCAGTTGTTTTTCTTTTACGGCTCGAATCGCTCCCATCGCCATCTCATCGTTTGCGCATACAAAGGCACTCGGTAGATTTGCATTAGGGGTTTTCGTTTCCAAGTATTGACTCATTTGCAAATAGCCGCTAACTTCTGTAAAATCAGCCCTTAGCAAATCTTCTTCTATGAAGTGGATTTGGTGTCTCTTGAGTTCTTTTAAGAATCCTCTTAGTCTCGCTTCACCGTCATAGGATTGATGGGAGCCTGCGATAAACCCAAGCCGTTTGTGCCCTTTTTGGAGAAGATAATTGACTGCATGCGCCGAACCACTTTCATTTGGTAAGAGGACATTCTTGATGAATGGGCTCTGTAATTCCCGATCCATGACGACACAAGGCAGCTTTTCATCTGCCACAAACTCGAGCAATTCATCCTCCATATGATAGTTTAAGATAATCGCTCCATCGACATAGCGTTCAATCAGCAATCGATGTTTGTCCACCGACGCACAAACGACTAGCTCAAAACCATTTTGAATAACTTCATCCTGAATCCCCTCAACCATTTCTGAAAAAAATGGCCCGGTAAAACCACTTAAGAACAAACCGATAATATTTGTTTTCTTTTCTTTAAGATTTTTAGCTAACCCATTGGGACGATAACCGATTTCTTTTACTGCATCTAGGACCTTTTGCTTCGTTTCATCCGTAATTAGGTTGCTACCGTTTAATGAATAGGACGCGGTTGAAACACTAACTCCAGCACGTTTCGCCACATCTTTTAAAGTTACCACTACTACCCTCCTTTTATTGAAACGTTTCAAAAATGGATTACGCTTTTTTTGAAACGTTTCAATAAAAGACCAAAAAAATCTCCTACTCAATTGAAACGTTTCAATGAATCTATTATAAATCCACATGAAACCGTTTTCAATAGAGACTCTCTACTTTTTTTATTTTGAAGCGTGGGAACGCTTCTCATGTTTCACCAATCACCCGGCCATTGGGAAAGTTGGGCATAAACCGTGGAAGTTGGGCATATGTTTGAAAAGTTGGGCATATATTCAAAAGGTTGGAAATAAGTGTTCAAAAGTTGGGCATATATTTAAAAAGTTGGAAATAAGTCTTTAAAAGTCGGGCATATATTTTTTTAGTTGGGCATAAACCGTGAAAGTTGGGCATATATGATAAAAGTTGGATATAAAACTATCCTATTATTCACTCAAACTACGCAAAACTCTCTAAAACTAGCAATTTTTTAGCAAAACCAACCCAAAAACAACAAATTTCCTTCATTTTGGCGCGGAAATGACATCTTTTAGCAACGGAATTCACCGCGGAGCTATCCCTTCAACATAACGGAGCAAAGTTTTCTTCTTGTTGTGCCCGAGAAATCCTATTACTTATAACGAGGGCAGCAATACCCTCTAATCGAAACGTTCTTATTCCAAAAGACTCCAACTGGCGGCTATTCAAGGACAAATAAGCCGAATGAAACGCGAGAACCGTCCCCGAGTTCCGCAAAACGTAAATAGGCATCGAATCAAAAATACCCCATCCCATTTTCGGAATGAAGTATTTTTGACTATAAACCCCAATTCATTTTGCTATTGCTCAACCAACTTCAAAAACTCTTCCACTTCATGTAAGTACGGCATCGCTGGCGCGGTTCCAATTTTCGTAACAGATAGGGCTGCTACTCCGTTGGCAAAGGCCATTGCGTCTTCAACCGACTTACCATTGCTTATCGCATGGGCAAAGCCGCCGTTAAAGGCATCGCCGGCACCTGTCGTATCGACCGCCTCAACGCGGAAACCACGGACAAGCTCTCCCGTCTCGCCACCATGATATTAGTAAGCACCTTGACTTCCCAACGTGATGATAACCGTACCGACACCCATTTCGTAAATTCGCTTAGCTGCTTCTAATGCAGAAGCCTCGTCATTCACGGCAACCCCACTCAATAAGGAGGCTTCCGTTTCATTTGGGGTAATGTAATGAACATGTTGCAAGATTTCAACCGGGAACGGCTGATAAGGTGCTGGGTTTAAAACCACAGGCACTTGATGTTTTGCGGCCAGTTCAACCGAAGTGACAACGGCTTCGACACTAGTTTCTAACTGTAGCAAAACAATATCCGCTTCCTTAAAGCGCTCCTCTGCCTCCAACACATCCGCCTCGGTGATCGTACCGCATGCGCCTAATGCAACGACAATTGAATTTTCGCTCTGATCATCAACGGAAATAAGAGCGATACCAGTTGCCTCGTTGGCGTCAACCTTTACATAGTTTGTATGAAACTTTTCTTCCCGAAAATGATCCAAGGCAGCCTTACCGAATAAATCGTCCCCGACCTTGGTGAGGAACGTGACCTCGGATCCACAACGAGCCGCAGCCGTTGCTTGATTTCCTCCCTTACCTCCAGGGCCCATTTTAAATGGACCCCCAAGAACGGTTTCGCCTGGTTTCGGGAGATGTGGTGTACGGCTCATTAAGTCCACGACATAACTGCCGACGACAACCATTTTTGACATGATGTGAACCTCCTCGAAAGCTGCGAAATTATTTTGTTTTAACATTATCAACGTTATCAGCTGTAACTAAAGTAGAATCTAGGATGACTTCCGCTTCCACTACTAGAAATGAGGCGCAAGCCCCTCATGCATCAAACGTTCTTAGCCAATCTCACCGCAACATTTGCAATAATTTCGTTTGGATCAAATATTGGGATTGAAAGGTTTTGTTCACCTAATATTAGTGGGATTTCGGTACACCCCATGATGATGGCTTCTGCACCACTATGAATCAGATAGTCTATCGCATTTAATAATTTTTCCACCATATCTGTTGAAGTATTGTATTTAAAAGAAAATATAGCATCCTGAATATCATCTTGTAAGGACTCTGGAATTTCGACAACAGCCAAACCATACTTTCCAAAACTTCTTTGAAAAACATTTACTTTCATTGCCCCACTCGTAGCAAGGACCCCAACCTTTTTAATCGTTGGTTGGGTTTGTTTCATCTCAATCGCTGTTTCCTCAATTATATGAAGAACCTTTATGCTAACCGCATCCTGAATCACATCATAATAATGATGAGCCGTATTGGCGCAAATAATGATCATATCGGCTCCCGCTTTTTCAAGGTTTTGAGCAGTTACCGCTAACATCGGCCCTGGATCTTCCGTCCCTTTTAAAATAGCATCTTGTCTACTTGGAATTTTTGGATTATTATCCACCATAATTCTAAGATGATCCCCATCCTTCTTGGCATTCGTCGCTCTAACAATTCTTTGAAAAATATCAATCGTAGCCTCTGGCCCCATTCCACCTAATAGACCTACAACCTTATCCTGAATTAACATAATATTGATTGCTCCTTGCGTATTTATTTTTGGTGCCTTTATTTTTGGTGCCTGGCACCAATCGCCTATTTTCTCCCAATATTTTCTTAAACACATCCAGCCTAATGATTCAATTTCTCTCTTTTTAGTTCGTCTCTTATTCTGTTATATCCTTTAAAACTGTTTAATAATATAGTAGTATATTGCGCGAAAAATGTTGCTTTTTGTAGTGGTGCAACTAACCCTATCAAATAGACTTCAAATGTAAATTCAATCAAACGTTTGTTTGAAAATTGTTATTTCAATAGAGCGGTTCCCTTGATAAATACCCAATATTATCCTAAAATGGAAGTATTATAGGTAAACGTCAGTTAGTTTGAATGTTCGTAATAATAATTAAACTACAAAAAGGATGTTGTGTATGAAAAAGCGATTAATACTATTTTCTGCGATCCTTTCTTCCATTCTAGTATTTATGGGATCGATATCAACGAATGCCGTTGGGGTTCAAGATTGGGTCTATCAGGATAAAGAGGACCATACAACGGGAGAATCCATTGAAGGTACGAAAGATGGCGGATATTTAGTTAGTGGAACAACAGCGAGAATGCTATATCTGAAAAAGTTTAGCTCCGATGGTAAGTTACTATGGAATAAAATTCATCCTGAAGCATTGGCTGGTTTTGATGTAAAAGAAACAACAGATGGCGGCTTTATTGTTGTTGGCCAAACGCGACATGCGGATGATCCGAAGAATGGTGTACAATCCATTGTGATCAAAACCAATTCAGAAGGGGATATGGAATGGCATAAAATCCTTGGTGGAGTGGGTTTTGATAAACATTCAACCGTTATTTTAATGAAAAATGGATATCTAATCGGCGGAACTCAGACAAAAGGAAACCGTGAAGCGGCAGGAATCCTCTATATCGATCATAGCGGTAAAGTAATCTGGAATAAGGTAATGGATCAATTGAATGGAAAATACCCTTCATTTGTTGAAGATTTAATGATTGTAAATGACAATACCATCTTGGCTTTGCTCTACTATACAGATGCAAAATCTTTTTCTAATACCGCTTTAGTGGAAGTCTCCCTAAAAGGGGATGTAAAATGGAAGGCTAGCGATCAGGGGGAAGCTTTCTCCATTGAGCAAGGTCCATCTAGGGGGTATGTACTAGCTCTCAGAAACAATATGAGGCAACTTCAAGTGGTAAGAATGAACCGTGACTTCAAAACGATTTGGAGCAAAATATATATTCCCGGGTTTTCAAAGTTCTACGATGACGGAAGCCCTTATCAGATAAAGGCAACGAAAGACGGGGGTTACCTCATTGCCGGCACTGCCGAAGCAGTAAACTCTCAAATTGCCTATGTATTTAAAATTGATTCAAAAGGGAAACGCCTATGGGAGAAAACTTTCTTAAAAGCACAATCTCATATCAAAGACATCCATATCAATCAAGACGGCACCTTTGTCATAACTGGCAGTTACTCAGAAAAAATTTCAAAAGACAATTACTTGAGTTCGATGTTTGTTATTAAGGGGAAATAATGGTGCCTGTCACCTAAACAAAAAAAAGCCTATTAATTAGATTAGTAGACCGACCCTTATCTATTCGTTACAACATAAAATAGGGACGGGGGTCCTTCCCCTTGTCCCTCTAAGCATACAAAAACTAAGGATTAACCCTTAAGCTTTTTCCTCTATCTATACATGCAAGATTATCTAACTAATAACTTACTTTATATCCTTTATCATGCTTTCTAGCGAAATCTTCCGGATTGGAAACAAGATAAATAATTCCTTCAATAAAGCCGATAATCCCTGGGATGTATGTCCAACAAAATAATAGATAAATAATACCCCATCCCCATCTACCAAGATAAAACTTGTGTATTCCTAATCCGCCAAGAATAAGGGCTAAGATTCCTGCTGTTACTTTACTTTTAGTATAGCTTGGTGCGTACATTCGGCCATGGTCGCTTGATGAGGAGCTCGAGCTTGAACTTGAGCTTGAACTTGATCCTCCCCCTCCGCCACCGGCATTCATAAACACCATTGGTTGATTATTTTTGGAGCCGTCTTCAAGCTTTTCGATTTTCCTTTTATTCTCATCAAATAACTCTTCAACGCATTTTTTACAATAATTCTTACCTTTAAGCTCAGTGTTACAATTTTGACAAATAAATTTACCGCACCCTACACAGGTTCCTACAGAAGGAGCCTCGTCGTGAATATAACAAGATATCATAGTAACCCCCCCTAAATAAAAAGTCTCTCAATGACATTTTACTACAAATTTTTTACATTTTCCGCAATTTCCCCTAAAATTTTTAAAATTTTCTATTAACTAAGCTTAATATAGTAGAATCCTTTACATTTTCAATTTGTAAATTCAATCAAACGTTTGATTGAAAATCGCTATTTCTATAAAACAGTTTTAATCGCCGTTTTTTTATATCTATCTTAAACATATAGAACCTTCTCTTTTCCAACCCCTTGGAATACCTATCAAGATGGCACCATGGAAGGTAGTTACTCAGAAAAAAATACAAAAGACAAACTTGAGTTCGATGTTTGTTAATTCAATCGAAATAATACCTCTGGGAAGTGATGGTGCCTGGCACCAATAACCTAAAATCTGGAACAAAGGCCAAAATAAAATGGCACCATGAAAGGTCATGGTGCATGATACTTGGGATTTTACTCCCTATTTGTTCTTATATTTTTTTCCGCTAATTATATGAGACCCAGCTTTCTATTAATTTTTACCTTGTAACCTTTTATAATTTCTTCATTTAGTTGGCGCATTAGCCCCATCTGTTCTTAGCTAAAAATTCTACAAGCTGTATAGACCATTAATAAATTTATAAAAATTATCTGCAACTTTTTGAATTTCATTTGTTTCATGTTCCCAATATACTATCGATAAATTGGTAAGGTCCACACAAAAATAATCACCAGAAGGCTCAGATGCAAACGGTAATAAATTTCCATGGAATTGTTTTTTGAAATAGCCAATAACATTATGGACCGTTTCGATGTCTTTTTTGTTAAAGGATAAGAATGTCTTAATCTGTACTTCTCTTCCTGATTTTGTTTTTGTAATATCTAGACTAGGGCGCCCACCATTATACTGATGGATAAAATCCTTAAGAAATTCCGGTACAGTAAACCCATGATCACTTTCAAAAATTTCAATACTAGTTACTGGTTCTAATGGTTTTACTCTTTTCCAAATGATTTCGTTCATTTCCAAACACCTCCAAATATTAATATCCTCCACCCCAAAGAGCTTTACCACCTGTATGTGCTGCGCCGCCTTGAGTTCGATCATGCTTGGCCGTTTCAACTAATTGCATTTTTCCAACTTCAGCATCATGATGCCAAGTATAACCTTCTGGAGTTTTTCCATCCATAATGTCTTCTATCTGCTCATCAGAAAACTTGCTATTAAGGTCAGTGTCATTTTCAATGGCTTTTTTTAACTGGCGATTACACTCAGCAAATTGTTTTGGATTATCTTCTTTTAGGAGTTCATCTGGTAGCTCCGCATCGTAAACACTATCAAAATCAGGAACAACAACTTCGACTTTTACTCCGTTAACATCAATTGTCTTTCTAACATATTGAACTCCTGACGGTTCATGGATTTTTCCCTCCAAATCCTGATTGTCACATCTATAGTGGATGATTCCATCTTGGTCAATCGTGCATTTAGTCCTAATTTGTTGGTCTGTCCAGCCTGTTTTTTCCTTTAATTCTTTGGCTTCCTCATCAGTTAGTGAACGAATCTCTTTCTTCTCCCCGACATCGCTACTAAATAAGGGTTTATCCAATTCTTTTATATCCATTGTTTTGTTTGGTAATTCTTTTGCGAGTCTTTTTAGTTCACTATCATCCTGCCAAATTATTTCTGCAAATTTCACGAAGGTATTCATCTTAGAATCCCTCCGTTATCAACTTTTGATCTCCATGCTGCATAAATTTCAAGTGTGTCGTCACCTTGTTTGGAATAATCCTTGAGTAAACATTGGCAGATAGATAATTGGGTTTCCTTTGTTAGTTGGTTCGTCTTAGATTCAATCATTTCAAGCAGATAATCGGTCAATATTGTAAAATCAGAAGCATTTTTAATAGCATTTATAACGTATGTCTCACAATCAAGTAACTCAGTCACAAATTCAGATAATTTATCAAAGTGGTCTACATTCCATAAGGATAATTCATTATCCCGCTTGTATTCCGATAATAAATAATGAATTTTAATTTTGTTTTTAGTAGAAAGTGGTGAAGTAGCTAATAAGTTATTTAGTAATTCAATATCCACATCTACTTGTTCAATATTTCTTCCTCTCAATAAAAGTTTTAGTAGTTCGCTTATATAAATTCGCTTGTCATCTTTCCCCAATAAAACAGTAGGATCATATTTATATGGGGTTTCTACTCCATCAAACTTATTAATTCTACATAAAACTGGCTCTAACCAGTCGTTTTGATAAACAACGGCAACTCCTTTTGGCAATTTCGCTATTTCATCGAGTTGTTCATCCTTTAATGCAGCTGATTTTCCTGCAAGACGGCGGTCCGTTTCATCTGGTAATCTCATAATAATTTTAGTATTTGTATTCCGAATAGCCGACATATCAACGGCAGTTGGAGACTGATCAGCAATAATAAATCCTTCTCCATAGGTTCGCATCTCGGCAATAGCATTTGCAAGCATCTCAACAGATTTCCCAGTCATATTAGAGCCTTCTGGGTTTTGTTCACTTGAAGTTCTTTTCAAAATATTATGGGCTTCCTCTAATACTGTCACATGCTTAAGAGGTTGATTCATACCTTCAGTATAGGCCATTCTATGCTCATTAAGTCTCATGACCAGAACACCCATAATTAGTGATTTTGTTTCTAAAGACCCTATTCTACTTAAATCAACAATCACATTTTTATCAAATAGAACTTCATTATCGATTTCATCAGCTGAAAAAATTTGTCCATTTAAACCATTTGTAAGGGATTTAACCCGTGTAGCTAATGCCCCAATATAGTTACTCTTTAATTCCTGAGAATAGGCAGAGTCATTAATAACCTTGATTAACTCCGTTTGCAGGTCTAAGAACGTCGGGAATAAATCTGCCGATATTTCGTTTTTGGATTCAACTAAATTCCAACCACAAACCTCGTAAGCTTGTAAAACCGCATCCTTCAAGACTGCTGGCATTGCCGCATACATCGGCCAACACACATTGAAGATTTCAATCAAGCGATCTATATGCTCCAGGACATGAATGGATGGCGGAAATTTAAATGGATTAATTTTTAGCAGCTCAGAATGTAAAGGATTTGTTCCAAGGACTTTGACATCTCTTCGATGTCCAAATACATTTTTATACTCACCTTTAGCAGGTTCAATTATTAAAAATTTGATTCCAACAACATCTAGTTGATCAAGTAGCTCATAAACCGTGTTACTTTTACCCGATCCGGTAGACCCTGTGATAAACGTGTGCATCGATAGGCTATTTCGATTTAAAGCTACACGATTACCACTATCACTTCCCATATTGTACACACTGCCTAAGTTAACGGTATGAGTTGGTTGAACACCAACATAGCTGACTACTTCCTTCGCAAAATCTGCATGTTCAATTACAGGGAACCCACATACTGATCTTCTTGGCAAACCCATATGTAGTGCTAATTCGTTGCCGCTTACAAGCGTGCAAGGTGTAACTTGGATACTTCCTGCAGGGCTATGATAAGAAAAAGTCGGATGGATAAAATTCGTTACATACTCTTTAATTCTTGTCGTTTTACTGCCATCTACCTTCCCCCACGAATTAATGGCGGATACTTCCACCCCAGAATTTTCACCACGCATAATCGCTTTATAGGTGGAAGCGGCTATTTCAGCGCCATATGGGTTATCTGACAAGAAGTACGCCGCACATTCCCACATACCTAGGCTTTCAAATTCTTTTAATCTCTCAAGTTGTACATCAATACGTTCTAGAGTGTTAACAATCGTTTTATCTTGTATCGTTAAAGTAATCGCTTGCGATGTACCAGAGGCTAACCCTCTTGTATCAGTAGTTCCTTCATTTCGACTTTCATTTTTCCCAAAACTCTCTCCCCTTGTTTGAGAATCCGTCTCGCTAAACGAGGTACTTTTAGAAGTTGATTCCGATTCCGTTTTCTGGATTGCGGTACCTAGTAAACCTAAAGAACCAGATACGACTCCACCTACAACTAGACTTGCGCCACCGGTTACAGGTGCAAGCGCCGCACCAACTATTCCAACGGCAGAAGCCAGCCCTTTTGTAGCCTTTGACCCTGCACTTTCTTGGGACACAGAATGACTTACTGATTCACTGGAAGAGTGGCTCGAACTATACGTTGATGACTCATTGCTTGTATAGTAAGTTCCCGTAGTAATCCCTTCAGTAAAAGACTTTGATAAATTAATAGTACTGTTGCTCGAATAATTAACTTGAGAAGACGCAAAGGGTGATAACTGGGTATAGATCTTCTCATAGCTCTTACGAGTATCAAGTAACTGTTCATGAGTGGCCCCATTAGCCACAATAATTCCCGTATAACGCTCACCTTGCATCGATAGCGCTAGTTTCTCTAACCCTTGAACAAAAGATTTATTAGCCTTATTTTCTTCATCTTTACTATTTGCGACGCAAGATACAGCTGAAATACTTGTCCCTTTTATCTTTTTCAAAACTTGATGCATATCATCCTCAAGGAAATCCTGCGTCTTTATGCCTGGGAATTGACCTGAGATGGCATTTTTCAACGTATCTTTAAGTGAATTGGTGGTTCGTTCAGAATCAAGAGAACGGATCCCCATATAAAAATCTGTTTTTTCGCCATTACTATCAATCATGATAAAAACGGCACAATTCGTAGTCGCGAGTGCATTAAACACACTCGCGAACTTATAAGTAGAATATTCGTCTTTTTCATAGACCATTTCGTTGATTTTAAAGAACCTAACATTTTCAGAAAGGTTGGAAGCTAGGATTTGTTCATCCAGTGGAACCACTTCTAAATCTCTAAGTTTGCTAATATAGTTTTTTAAGACAATGTCATCGACAACTTTTAGTGCATCTTGGAACTGAATATCCAACTGATTGTATTTCGGAACAGGCATAGATGGTTTTTCGTATTCTTTCAATTCCGTCATGTTATCTATGACCCTCCTTATCGGTCATAATACAGACACCTCCAACGACTACCGCTGCCACCCCAGCAACGATGATAACTGGTTTAGCTACAGCTACTCCAACAGCCGTTGTAACAACTCCACCAATCGCTAGACCAGTGCCTACTTGTCTTCGACTGATTGTGATAGTCTGTGAAGAAGCCGTTCTTTCTTTTTCAATCTTTGCTTTCCGCTCTTTTAATATATGTCTAGACATACTCTTTAGTAGGGATAGTCGTTCCTTTGAAAAATTGAACACAACCTGAACCATTTGTTCGTTCAAATAGTCCTTTGACCATTTTGTTACATCATAGTTCAAAACTTCCCCATCATGTTCATCATATAAATCTTTCATTTCCTCTGCCATCGAAAGCATTTGATCAAATTCTACAAATGTGGGATCAATAACTAAATTATCCTTAAGCATTATTCTTACTAACCTTGTATCGTTATCCTTAATGGCTTGTTTAAATTCGAGTGAAATTGCCATGGTTGGCGCCTCCTAGTTAGATATCAAGTATGGACTTTGTACGAGCCTGAATATTTTCCAGCCATGCCAAACGACTGTTTGTTTCTTGAATCATTTTTTCTACGTTTTGACTATCAGTAGCATACGCTGCCAATTCTTCAAGCTTTTTAGCAAGAACCTTATCAAGCTCATCAAACTTCTTTCCAAAGTTTTCTTTAATTTGAGCAGTTTGTGATTTTGCATATTTTACTGCGTTATCTTGGTTGTTAAATAACTGCTTTTGTATAGGTCCAAAGAATTTCTGTGTAAGTTCTGAGCTATCTACATACTCTTTATTTTCATAAACATCTTTGTAGTGCCCTGATTCCTGGAACCATGTCCAAGGCTTATACCAAGCCTTACTGGAATTCTCTACCCATTTCTCACCTACTTTTACCTTTTCTGTTTTAGTAAGTGATTGTACTAGGTTATTAAAATGGGACATACCCTGCATTTCCCCATCTAAAATCTCAAATGGATTTAGTTCGACCACTCCAACCTCTACATCTTGGGCGAGATCGGCAATTTTTTGTTTGTATTGGTTAAGGAGGTTTTGTGCACTTTTCTCAACATAATCGGTAATAAGGTTTTCAAGTTTAATCTGAACCTCTGCTTGTAACCCCTCAGAAAACTTTACATATACTTGGATTAAACTTTCTGCATCTCTACGAGTAAGCTTTGATTCAAGATTAGAACTTTGCGCAAATATTTTTTGTTGAGCTTCCTTAAGTATCGAACCCGCAATCGCCACAATTTCCTTATCATAATTAATCGCTTCTATCATACCCTTAAACTTTTTCGCTTCTTGTCCACTTTTTAGCTTCGATTTGATTGCATTAATTTGTTCTAAGATTTCTTTTTGTTTATTTTGATTAGCGATTATTTCTTGTTTGGTGTTCTCGAAGGACTTGGCGCTTTCTAACTTTTTAGAAAATGTGTCGACAATATTTTTTATTTTTGCTGTTTTGGCATACTTTTCAACATACATACGGATGGCTGATTCAATTGGTATGATGCCTGTATGAATAAGTGCCTCTGTATATTGGTCCCTTGATTCTCTAGCAGCTGCCAATTCGGAAGTAATTTCTCCGCGAATACTCGGAATTAATGGTGCATACTGTTCCAAGTGTAGCTCTTCATTTCGATTTAATTTTCTTACTTTCGTAATGGCTTCTAATATATTGGGATCAATGTCATCCATCAAAGGATTAATGCTTTTTAAATCCACGTCCTTTAAGGACGTTCTAATATCTAAGGCTGGCAGCGCAGCGGCCGGATAAATATTAGGATTGATGATTCCCTTATCTTCTAAGTATTTGCGAACCTTTTCAATAGAGTGGGCTACGCTGTCCTCACCTTGTCTAAAATCATCTAATTTATTGACTACAAAAATAAACCGATCCTTCGATTGCTTCCCACCAACTCTCATACTATCTGCCACATGATTCAATAAATTATTGTCATCATTTACGGCTAATTGAGTGGCGTTTAAGATATATAAAACTACTGTCTTCGAGGACTCAGATAACATACGATAGGTTGCTGCTTTATGCTCCGGGTCTCTGGAATTGTTTGGTCCCGGAGTATCTACTAGAACCAATGAAATGTCATCCGAAGATACAAATGGAATATCGCCATCGACTTGAACGGTAGAAACGGCAGGATTACTATTTAAACTTTCCATAATAGAGAAGCTAAGTTCAGGATGAGCAACAAGGATATCTCCATTTTGATCATAAGCCGTCGCTCTAAAGGTATCTAGATCCCGATCCTTTATTTTCGTGATGGTAGCGGTACAAGCTTCTTGTTTTGCTGGCATCATTTTCTTCCTTAATAGGGCATTAATTAAGGTAGACTTCCCAGCACTCATCGTAGCGACAACGTTTACCTCAAAGTCAGTACTTGATGCCATCTCGAATGCACGCTTAACATCTGCATGTTTCAATTCCTCAAAAGGGCCATTTTGGATATCACGGAAAATTTGATCAATCGCCTTTTCCTTGTCTTTTACTTCTTTAGCAGGAATATGCTCACAAGAAATTTGTATGCCCTTTTCCTTGGCTTCCTTTGCGACTGATAATAAATCTTCATAATCTAACATCGTGCCATGAAATTTAACGTGAAAGCTTTTGGTATTACATTCATCTACTAAAATTTCTGGTAGGTCTTCGATCCATTCTTGTATTCTCTGATCGTCAACTTGTAAAGCGCTATTGGCTTTTACTGGTTTACCGTCTATTAAAACTTGTGTTTCTACTTTATAAGGATTGTATTTAATAAAAATCTCTCTCATTAGTTAGTAGCTCCCTGTGAAATAATCTGTTCTAAACATAATAATCCGCAGTTTTTTAACAACCCATCATTGGGTGAATTTTCACTGACCTTATCAACCTTTTTGATGATATCTGCCGAGTAATATTTAGAAAGGTTATATTCTTCTTTACTAAATTTACTCTTTAAAAATAAGTAATCATCTGATTCATCTTCATCAAGTTCAATCCCGTTCAGTTTCTTTTTAGCTAATACCCCAGCATAGGATGAAACAGGACAAATAAGCGGATTCTTGATACCCAATTTTTTTAAATCTTTCTCCAAGTTTTGAATACTTTCTTCAATTGAATCCTGCGGAATTCTAAAACGGTCCAATTTATTTAATATAAATAGCAATTTATGTTCTTCAACATTGTCACAAATATATTGAAGATACTTTTTATCATCTGTTGTACCGATATTTTCGGCATTAACGACGTATAAAACCTTGTCATACTCCTTTTTCATGATGGTGTCTATTGAAATTTTAGTATGATCTTGGTTTAGGGATGAATTAATACCAGGGGTATCAATAATGCATAACCGTGTTTGTTTTTCTACCAATTGCCTAAAAAAAGTCGAAACATATTTTCTACTATCATGATTATTTCTATCATCATGTAAGAGTGTGACTTCATTAGCATTTAAAGTTAATTCCTTATCGAAACTGTAGATAAAACCATCCTCAAATGCTTTGTCATAAACGTAATGCAATTTTGCTGTACAAGCTTCATTCATGGTACGAGTGACAGTTTTTCCTACAAGCCCGTTTATAAGCGTTGATTTTCCCGCGCTCATAGTGGCAGTAATCAGTATTTTGGTAGGCCTTTGATTAATATGCATTTGGTTTTGTTTCCAAGATTCTACTTGATAGGCTACCTTGTCTAGTCCATTAATGATTGGCTGATTTTGATAAAGAATGGTAAATAAGCTTTGCAACTTTGCATGATGGCGGTTACTAAAAATCGTTTTAATTTCATTAAGTATTTTGGAAGCTTTTTTTGAATCAGTAAAACAGTTAATAAAAAATGTATCGCAAACGAGCGAATACCTATATGTAAATAACTTAAATCCTTTAAATTTCACCCCCGCAACACCTTTTGCCAATTTTTTAATATTCTGTTCGCTATAGGTGTACTGGTCAACTTCTTTACCTAGAAAAGCAACTTTATAGTTTGCTAACATCGCATTGGAAAAATCATTATGACCATATTTTTTCAAAAAATACTCCAATACATTTAAATATCTTACTTTATATTTCACCTTTTCCTGAAGGACTGGATGTTTCTCTAGAAATTGTGAAACAGATAGTAAGTTCATATCAAAATCCACCCTACCACCCCTATTTTTTGTTAAAGTCTTAAGTCAAAATATTTAGTAATCCGAATTACCTATATTATACAATCATTCAAACTTGAGTTTTGTCGATTTTTGTAGAATGATTGATGATTTTGTTGCAAAAAACTATTTTCAAAAAATAAAAGAGGAGCAATGACCCATGCTCCTCTTTCTATCACACGCTCTCTTAGCAAATTCGTGTCCAATTATTTTATTAACTATTCCTTCAATTCCTCTTTCTCTCTTCCAAAACCTAATTAAATCTTAAAAATTTTCATTTTAAAACTCAGGCTGTGCTTGGACCCAATTCTAATTCTAATTTGATTTTATTCGGATCCGATTTCAACAATACAAGCCCACATTCCGGAAATTTCAAAATATAGACCTAACACTTTATCATTCATTAGGTATTTATGGTCATCTAGTAGTAAAAACCAGGTCAAGGAAAGTACATTTCCCAAAACTCTCCTCATAGTTTCATGAATCCACATGATTTTATGTTACGATGGTTATAATAAGTTTATTTAGCGAAAGGAGGATATTTTATTGAGACCGATTGGTACGTTTTTAATTGGTGTTTTGATGTTAGTGATATTGGCTGCGTGTCAGCAGGCGGATCAGATTGCCCCAGAATCACAACAGTCGGAAGGAAACAGTTCCGAAGAGCATGAGTCAGAGGGTCACAATGACACCATTATTACAGCCAAAGAGATTCAATCCTACCCTATTTCTCTTTATGATGAAACTGAATTTGACGTTGATGGTGATGGAGACGCTGAAAAAGTGGAGCTCTATACCAATGCGGAAAAGCTCGATAATGGTGAATTCGCCTGGGATGACGGTCAAAATTGGTTATTGGTTGTAAAGGATGGAGACCAAACCTATCCTCTATTCGATGGTTGGGTTCAGCTCGGAAAACTGTCCTTCTGGCTGCTTGAATCCGAAGGAACACCGATGATTATTTTACTAAAAACAGGGACTGCTGAATTTACCCTTCAAACGTTTACCTTTAATGAGAAAGAAAAAGGATTTATCCAAAAAACTCAGTTTAACCCGACGGATGTCAACTTTTGGTACAACTCAAAATAATGGAACTCTGGTCATCCACTTTAAAGGAAAGAGTGGCCCCTTTTTGGGACACCCTTTCCTTTAAAACCTTTCCAGTTCATCTTCATAAAAGGGGCTTTCTTAAGATCCAAATACACCTCTAAAACCTAAGTTTAGCTATTTGTTAATAAATCCTCATTTACTAGAATCAACTCATGATACCCCTTTGATTCTGTTACCCTTTTCAAATCTATTTTCCCGAGCTGTTGTATCATGTTTCTAATCTCATTTTCTTTCTCGCTATTAAAATGATTGCTGTTTATTTTGATTACTATATTAAATAGAATGTCCTTTTCTAATGTGCGTTGAAGGGTTATCTCGAAACTCCCCTTTATCGCACGATCAATTTTAAAGATCAGTTTCGTGTTGCTTATCGGATTTTTGATTCTCTTATAAAGATTTCGAATAAGTCCTAATTCTTCAGGGCGCTTCATAACCAATATGCCGCCAATTAAATAGTATCCCGGTTGACTTATTGTTTTGGAATAGATGACCTTCCTATTTTTATCAAAACGGGTGATGACAATTTCACTTTCGTTTTTCTCAAACAATAGGTATTGATCGGCAATTTGATAATTTTCCCCGAAGGTAATTCTTGAATTTCTTCCGTTTGTTCGATTGTAAATGATTTGGTTTTTTGTTACTTGGATGTAGAAATTGTATTCTTTCATCGATATGTATCCCCCAAGTCAGGTTTTATTTATGAATGATGATGCCAAGCAACCCGCCAATTTTTTTACCTAGCTCCGCTCCTTTTTCCCCACCTTTGTTACCACCGATGATTTCCCCGATGGTTTCGCCTACCTTCTCAAGCACTTTCTCTCCCGCTTTTCCTCCTGGGCTACCGATCATATCCGATTCCTCCTAAATTTTATCATTAAACGAATCATACAAAATAGTTTCCTTGATGTCAAATATTTTACATTATATTAAATTTTTATTTAGTTGTATTGATTTTTACATTAGGTTAAAATTTGTATTGAGGTGTGAAAACATGAACAGTTACCTTTTAATGTTAGGAAGTAGTATACCGGAGATTCGGTTAATTCTGGGCCTGTCACAGGATGAACTGGCCAATATGATCGGTATTAGTCGACCGACTGTGATAAAAATAGAGCAAGACCCTAGCAAGCTGACGAAAACATTTGCCTTTGCCCTGTTTGTCGTGGTTGCCAATGAGTTAAAAAAACGGACTCGCAAACTAGAAGAGATTCGAATCAATGATGATATGGATGGAGCCGAGGTAGTCAGTTATGTGATGAATGAAATTTATAAGGTTCACCACCCCTCTTGGCCATCAACCATAGGTGACGCCATTGGAGGAACGGCTGGAGCGATTATTGCGACCATGCTTAAATCATTAGCCAAAAATAAGAGCACGACCTATTCGGTTAGCAAACAAAAAATCCTATGGGACCAGGAAATGACCAAAAAAACACTAGACTCAGTAAAAAAAACATTCTCAGAAGAAAAAACAAGAATACTAAACTTCTTCCAAATAACTGACTTCAACATCGAACAATTCGTTAAAAAAGTGGAAGATGGCGAAGAGGGAAAATAAATAACAATGGTGCCTGTCACCAACCTCCTATTAATTCCCAAACTTAAGAATGGTGCCTGTCACCATTCTCCTACTAATTTCCATATTGTCTAATTTCAGTAATTCTCCTATTATTTAGATAATTAGATATTAAGGGTGATGAGAAATGTCTGTGGGTTATGTGGTTAAGGGGTCGGAGTTGTGTCCTTCTTGTGGGGCGAATATGGAGTGGGATGAGGAGTATGTGGTTTGGTGTGAGGTTTGTGAGTATAATGTGAATCCTTCGCATAAGGAGGAGTATGTGAGAAAGCTAGATTTGGTTTATGAGAATCTAGGGAAACGGTTTGGGGAGACGTTGCTCCGGCAAGTGAGTGAGCGACAGGCTTTACGGCCAGGGTTTAGTTTAGCTAGACTTGCTGCTTATATATTGGCAACAGCTGTACATATGGTAAGCTTGTTATTCTTGGTTAGTAGTATTTATTTTATCCTACAGGTTAAAGAAAGCATGTGGTTTCTCTTTTTAGGTCTGTTTTTACTAGCGTTGAGCTGGGTAACCCGACCACGGTTTGGGAAACTAGATAAAAGTGAGCAAGTCGTGCCGCGGGAGGAGCTCCCAGAACTATACAAGGTCGTCGACTCTGTCTGTCAGTTAGCTGGGGTGCGTCCGATTGATGGCATCATAATCGACGAGAGGTTTAATGCCTCGGTGAGAACGGTTGGAATACGAGGGCGACGAATTTTAACCATTGGCCTTCCGTTGTTTACAATTTTACCGAAGGATGAAAGAATGGCGTTGCTAGGACATGAAATCGGACATTTCGCCAATAATGATGTAGCGCGGTCGGTTTTTGTCGGTGGAGCAATAGACACACTCGCAACCTGGTACGATTTATTGGATGTGCAGCATGTGGATGAAATCGAAGGAATCTTTGGGATAGTCTCAGGATTTTTCATGAAAGGGTTGGCGCTGGTCCCTTATGGACTTTTTTTGCTCATCATCCATTTATTATGGCAGGATCGTCAACGCGCGGAATACTATGCCGACCTGGTCGGTGCGGAGCTTTCGGGGACAAAGGCATCCATCAGTTTAATGGAAAAAATCTTGTTTGGTCAGATCTTTATCCATACCGTTAGAAAGGCTTCTATCACGAATCATTCGGCTAATCTTTTAGACCAATTCAGAAAAAAGATAAAAGAGCTCCCAAATAAAGAATTCCGTAGACTGAAAAGAGTCGCTGAATTAGAGCTTTCCAAATTAAATTACACTCATCCACCCAATGCTTATCGAATTCAATTTTTACAGCAGCAAAACCACTATACTTCCAGAATCTCGTTAACAGATGAGCAAAACTGGAAAATCGATCGTGAACTGGCCAAACATGAAGAGCAACTACAAGAAATATTGGTTGGTCAGTACTTGGCTTCCTTATATTAGGAGAGTGGTGCCTGTCACCAATATCCTGATTTTTGTAAATGCAAATAAAAAAACAGGCACCATGATGGTTTGGTTTCATGGTGCCTGTTTTTTAAATTTTTACGAATACAAATATGATACAAAATAGTAGGAAGGCAAAGAATGTTAAGCTTATGTAATTTCTGATTTGATACGGGTGAAGATTTTCAAGATAGTCTACAAATTTTCGCATCTTACTTTGCGGCTGGTCAGATGCACCGGAAATACTGTTAATGTTCACACCGCAAGATTTACAGATAATCGCTCCACTGGCAATTGGCTCGGAACAACTTGGGCATTTAGAGTATGTCGTCCTATTCATTCGAATGAACCCGATAGCAGTTAGGATCGCAACAATTAGAAACAAAGCCAGGATAAAATAAAAAATCGTCAAAATGTAAATATTATCGAGTCCGTTAACATTAAGCCCCATCGTTATCCCCCTTGTAAAAATATCCCTTTTGCCCCATTTTACCTGAAGTCACCCATGAGAATTTAAAGTTAATCTAACATTTATCTAAAATCGATACCATGGTCGGTGCGGGTACGACCAAAATGATTGCGGAGTTTATGAAGGATTTTTGCGGTTTTCCCTTTCATCGACCGGTATAAGATAGGTCTATACCAAAAATGAAAGGTGATGAATGTTAATGTCAACCGTGATTCAAGAAAATTCTCCCGGTAAGAGTGTGTTTTTTGCTAATCGCTTTATCCAATCGATTTTGTTATCAAACCTTTTCCTGCAATTAGGGATCTGGGTCCGAAATTTTGCCATCCTACTTTTCGTGACTGAACAAACCAACAAGGACCCCGTTACGATTTCACTCATTTCTGTAGCCGAATTTGGTCCAATCTTTTTGTTCTCTTTTATCGGAGGAGCCTTTGCTGACCGTTGGAGACCGAAACTCACGATGGTCGTATGCGATTTACTCAGTGCACTTTCCGTCTTCATGGTCTTATTGGCACTTGTTTATGGTGGATGGCAGGCAATATTTTTCGCGACGCTCGTCTCTTCGATTTTGTCGCAATTTTCACAGCCGTCTGGAATGAAGCTGTTTAAGATGCATGTACCAGAATCAATGATTCAAATGGGCATGTCCATGTACCAAACCATCAATGCCATCTTTATGATCTTAGGACCGATGATCGGGACACTCATCTACTTCCGATTCGGCATCAACACAGCCATTGCGATCATGGGAATCTGTTTCCTACTCTCGGCAGTCGTTCTAACATTTTTACCCGCCGATGTAAAAGTAAAAAAGGACACGACGACAAAATTATCCCATGAAATGAAAATGGGTTTAAAATATGTGTTATCCAAAAAAATCTTTGCCTACATGGGGGCCTTCTTTTTACTCGCAGGAATGGGAGCAGGACTGATCAATCCACTTGGTATCTTTTTAGTGACCGAGCAACTTGGATTAAAAGCGCAGCAATTACAATGGTTTACAGCTATTAGTGGTCTCGGAATGATTATCGGGGGAGTCATCGCGATGATTTTTTCCAAAAAAACGACGCCAACGGCCATGCTATTAGTTGGTTTCGTCGCAAGTGCCGTTTCAGTATCCGTACTAGGTTCCGTGAAGTTAGTATGGTTGGCATTAGTGGCTCAATTCATAAGCGGAATGATGGGCCCACTCATTCATATTGCTTGTAACACACTCATTTTAAGTCACTCAGAGGAATCCTTTGTCGGAAGAGTAAATGGCATTCTAAACCCGCTCTTTATGGGAGGGATGGTCGTTAATATGAGTTTAGCAGGTATTCTTAAAGATCAACTCGGACTAAACATGATGTACTTGTCCGCTGCAAGTTTATTTATCCTCGGCGCGCTAGTGATGCTACCGATGCTTCGGATAAAACAAGCACAAAAAATCATGGTGAAAGCTTAGCACAGTTCTTTTAAACTAACAGCATTCGAAAAATTCCATGAGGATAGTGGAATCACTATCCTCTACAGAAAATATTGGTGCCTGGCACCACCCCCCTATTTATTACCAATAATTTGTTTGGTGCCTGGCACCAATCTCCTATTTTCCCCCAACAAATTACTACCTGTAACTAGTCTCCCGCTAAAAAACCGCGCATGTTTTTCTCAGCAGAAGTTTGTTTTTCAAGAAAATAATAGGAATCCTGAATAAAATGATTTAAAATTTACCATTGGTTTGGTTATAGTAAAGGTATCACATGTAAGAATGAGGGAAATTTATGTCACGAAAAACAAAAGGGTCAAAAAAAATAGCAAGGATTTCTTTAATTATTATGGGGATTGGTTTTGTTGCCACGATCCCCTTTCAAGGGACATTTTGGGTAGATTTATTACAAGGTGGATTTGAAGCAGGACTTGTTGGGGGGCTGGCCGATTGGTTTGCGGTGACGGCACTATTTCGCCATCCGCTTGGAATACCAATTCCACATACAGCTTTACTTCCGAAAAATCGCAAAAGAATGACCAATGCACTCGTTTCGATGTTAAAAAATAACTGGCTATCGAAAGAGAGTATCCAGAATAAAATCAACCAAATTCACTTTACAGATAAACTGCTAACGATTTTAGAAAAAGAGTTGCAGAAAGAGCATTTTCGCATGACGATGATCAAATTGCTAAAAAAACTCATTACAATGATTGATATTGAAAAGCTTACACCAGTTATTAAAAAACAACTCATCTCCAGTCTTTCTAACATCGAGATGAGCAAATTTCTAGCCCTAGCAAGTTCTCAACTCGTCCATGAACAGTTTGATCGGAAAGCTTTGGATTTTCTATTAAAAAAAGCAGAAGTCTGGTTAAACCAGGAACAAACGAGCTACAAATTAGGCTCTGTTTCCATGAATGTATTAAACAAAATTGAGTTAGATGGAATACTGCAGTTTGCCCTCAAATCTTTGCAGAACATACTGAATGAAGAAAAACTAGGAAAAATCATTAAAAACTTATTATTAAATGTTGTCAATAGCTTGAAACATGAAGGAGACCCGAATAGAGAGGCTCTAATTATTTACATCCAAAAAGAGATCCAAGGTCTAAACGATAACGAACAGTTAGTAAATGGGTTGGAAAATTGGAAAAATCAACTCATTGCTAAATGGGAGCCAGACCAAACGATTACCGATAGCCTTCAACAGATTCAACAAAATGCATTAGAATTCATCGAAGGTGAGGACTTTATCGACACCTACCTCATGCCTGTGTTGAGTCGGATTCTCGATACCCTAAAAGAAAAAGAGGAAGAATTAGATCTGTGGATCAAGAAACAAATTACAACCCTAGTTGAAAATAATCATGAATTGATTGGCAATCTTGTTCAGGAAAACTTAGATAAACTAGACAATAAAACCCTCATCGATATGATGGAAAATAATATCGGAAAAGACCTCCAATGGATACGAGTAAACGGAGCCGTCTGCGGGTTCATCATCGGAATTTTCCTAACGCTAATACACGCTTTGACTAGATTAGCCTAATTGTAATGAAGAGGGAGGGAATCACGATTCCCCCCCTCTTTTGGTGCCTGTCACCAATTTCATAAATTTCCCCATAATTGTAACACTTGTCCAAATCTGTTAAATTCCAAAAATTGACCTGGATTTTCGCACTCTTATTTGACTACTTATTTTAGAGAGAGTTAGTTTGGCATAGTTGCTAAAAGTTGGACATTGTTTTTTGGAATACTATTTGAAAGTTGGGCATATACCTGAAAAGTTGGAAATATGTTCTCGAAGTTGGGCATATATCTGTAAAGTTGGAAATATGTTCTTAAAAGTTGGGCATATATCTGTAAAGTTGGAAATATGTTCTCGAAAGTTGGGCATATATTTGAAAAGTTGGAAATAAGTCTAAAAAGTTGGGCATATATTTGAAAAGTCGGGCATAAAATCTTCTACCAATCAATCAGATTACTAAAAAACTAGCAAAAACAACGATCTTTCTGCTAGTAATCCCCCAAAACAACAAATTTTCTATCAGTTTACTCGAACTACTAGCAATTTTCCTTCTTAACTCTTCTCAAAAGTGCAACACCCTAACCCTATTTCTCCTCCTCAAAAATATTATTAAATTACCTCATTTTTATTTTTCCTTTCCAAAAGTGACTCCCCTATTCTGGTCGATTATTGGAGATGTTTCCTCTCTATCCTACCTCTGCTTCGGTTTGAGCAGATTCCGATTCCTACTATTTCACATCTTGGCTGGCTATATTTTACGGTGCCTGTCACCATTTTCATAAATTCTTCCAAATTTGTAGCCCTTACGTTTGTAACCTGCCCTTTCTTCCCTATTCGACAAACTTCGGAGATTTTCTGTAGTTAAAAGTCGAAAACTATTTTCTAAAAAGTAGAAGAAATTTTGCAACTATTTAAAAATATTAACGTCTAATTCAGTCGGATGGGTGTGATAGTAGGAAAGACCTATTGCGTTTGCTGACAAAATGAAATGCAATAACCGTCTCTGCGTTTTACCAAACTGACTACCCAGTTGAAACGATTCTCTACCACCCTATCCACCAAAAAAACAACACGGAAAGGAGGTGACTTTTAGTTTCACAGTTTTAGGATGTACACATTTATCAAGGGGGAATGAGTTTGAGAGTGAAAAAGTGGTTTTCGTTATTAGTAACAGCTGTACTCTTATTTGCGTTTATTCCAACAACTGGTCATGCAAGTGATCAAAATCTGAGAAATGCCTCTAAGGATGTTTTTTCTAAAGAGAAGTTGCAAGCGATTGAAAAGTATATCAAGGAAAAGTATCCAGAGCATGTAGCGTCTTCGGATGTCTACATAGACAAAAATATCGACACGACTTCTGAACAATTAACGAAAGTAATTGTCGAGTACAATTCAGCACCAATGGCGGTTCAAAAAATGCTTTCTGCTAAATCCAAGATTAGCTTCAATGCCCAGGCGGCTGCAAAACTTTTAGAACAGGAACAGGCGCAAGTAGCAACCGCTCTTAAGAAACAAAACATCGCATTCACCGAAACTAGCTCGTTCCAAACGGTTTTCAATGGGGCTGTAGTGGAGATGAAGGGATCCGATGTGCCTAAATTAAAGAACATAAAGGGAATTCGCGCGGTTTATGCGAATAATGCCATTCAAGCCGTTCCAGGTATCGAGGTTGAAAAAGAGATAAAGGCGGCGATGAAGGAAAGTGCTCCAATGATTGGTTCCAAGGATTTGTGGGACTTAGGATATACCGGTAAGGGTTTAAAAATTGGCGTCATTGATACCGGAATTGATTATAACCATCCTGATTTAAAGGGAGCATATAAAGGTGGTTATGACTTCATTGATAATGATAACGATCCATTTGAGGGGTCGCGTTTAATCCCTACCTCCCACGGTACGCATGTGTCGGGAATTGTTGCAGGGCGAGGAAATCCTGAAAAAGGTGGAGTTCGTGGTGTTGCCTATGAATCCGACCTTTATGTTTATCGCGTCCTAAGTGAAGAAGGTGGCTCGGATGAGACGGTCATCGCTGGGATTGAGAAAGCTGTGGAAGACGGAATGGATATTATCAATCTATCGCTAGGATCAACCTATAACCACTCGGATGCCCCAACAGCACGGGCAGTAAACAACGCGATGTTGGCAGGAGTTTTACCAGTAGTAGCGAGTGGAAATACTGGCACCTATCATTATGGAACGGTTAATTCACCTGGAACGGCTGAGATGGCTTTAACAGTTGGAGCAACCATCCCAAATTACTATTTTTATAGTTTTAAAGGAAAAGCGTCGGCTACAGCTGATAAAGATTACGTCCTTGAATGGTCTACTGAAGTAGATCCTGTCTATGTTCAGCCTATTATGGGTGAGCATGAAATTGTCTACGTGCAACTTGGTGTACCTGAGAACTATGATGGCAAGGATGTAAAAGGAAAATATGTGTTGATTAAAGGTAGTCCCTCTGCCTTCTATAGTGAGATAAATGCTTGGGCACGTGATGCTGGTGCTATCGGCGTCATCGTATTCGGTTTTGATGGCTGGGTCGAACCTACCTATGATTGGGGATGGGGCACTTTGCCGCTGTTTACAATGCGTGCGGATGAAGGTAGAGCCCTAGCTGCTGCGATGGAGTCAAAAGAAGGCCCGCATACGTTTACGTTTACAGAAACGTTGAAAGAAGAGTATCCTTATTCCGACAAATTGGTCGAATGGAGTTCAGATGGTCCCGTTGCTGATACCGGAACGATTAAGCCGGATGTCGTGGCACCAGGAGTAGCGATTACTTCGACAGTTCCTGCGTTTTATTATCATTCCGATAAGGATGAAATCAAAGCAGAGCACTATAAAAACGCCTATGACAGTTTTTCGGGTACAAGTATGGCGTCGCCACATGTAGCAGGATTGGCAGCTCTGTTAATGCAAGCACGTCCTGAGATGAGTACCTTTGATATTAAAACACTCATCATGAACACTGGACTCTTGCTTGGCGAACCAATCAACGAGTGGGCTCCGCATAATGTGCTCGACATCGGATCTGGGCGCGTTCAAGGGAAGGATGCACTAGAATCACCGGTTCTCGCTCAAGTCATGGAAGAAATTTTATATACAAAAACGCCGGTTGGCGATCGTTCTTTTGAAAAAGTAGATAATATCACCGGTTCGATTAATTTCGGCCAGTTTGGCAATGAAACCGACACGAAAAACAAATCGGTTGCCTTGAAAAACACATCTGGTGATAGTCTCACCTATGATGTTACCTTTGATTTGAAATATTGGGAAAATCAGTATCCACGAGGCCAGATGGCTGAGATTTTTACCAAAGAAATCAAACCGATGGAAGAGCTTCCCGCCGGCGTGCAATTGACTTTAGGCACAGGACAAGTCACGGTTAAAGGTCATGGAACTGGAGAGGTACCCGTTTCTATAACGGTTCCAGAGGATGCACCCGAAGGAGTGTATGAAGGCTATATCCATTTAAAGCCGACATCCCCTGCTTTACCAGATTTGCAAGTCCCTTTTATCGCTTATAAAAATGCTCGCATTGCTAATGAATTTATGGGCTTTGACATGGATCTCCGCACTTTAAATATGAATGACCCAGCAAAAAATCATTCCAAAATGGAGTTTGAGTTCCTACATGATATGTCTGGCGCCGATATCTATCTGTATGATATCTTCTCCGAGGAATTTGAATTGGGTCATATCAAATCCTTAAGCAATGAGGAATTGACAAGTGGGACCCATTCCTTTGTCTGGGATGGCCAGTACCAAAAGGAAAACGGTGAAACCATCAGGGTCCAATCAGGTATGTACATGGTCATCATGATTGCCCAGGATGCACGCGGTTATAAGTACACTAGAATCAAGCAATTCTATGCCTTGAGTGAAAAAACGCAGCTTACGCTTCAGGATTATTACCAAAATGAAAATAAAGAAATGGTTGTCAATAAAAATGAGATCATTGGAGTCGCGAAGTCGACAGCGGCTATGCTAGCCAGGGAATTAAATGCCGACGAAGATCCCGACTTAAAGAATCCTCTAATCCTTCGATACGAAATAAAGCAAGGTCCGTACATCTACACTTACGGTACCCTTGACTATTTAGGTACTTTTGAAAACGAGATGGATGAGATAACTTTCTGGATTCGGGACCAGCTCCCTGCTGGTAAAAGTGTCCTAACCATTTGGGCAGAGGATAAGGTAGGAAATGTCACAGAGGAAAGCTACAATGTTTTCTATGATAAAGATATTTCTGTGAGTGACCCTTTGGAAATCTTCGTTGGTAAAGATTTAATTTATAATTTAACCGCGAATAATGTAGAAAAGTTGATTGCCGGTGAATTCGAAGTAGCCTACCGCTCCGATGTTTTCACCTTTGACCATGCGATTGCAACGAATGAGTTCAAGGAAATGGCAAGCAACACGATTGTTACCCATCATGTCGGTGACGAATATATCGGTGCAGACGGTCATCTTTACCGCAAATTGCTAGTAGGTGCAAGCCTGCAAAAGCTGCCGAACGGTCACTACAATCCGGGCAATGGAAATATTCCGTTAGTAACGGTTTATTTTAAGAGTAAAAATGATGCTCGTACAGTAGGAAAGTACAAGATGGATGTGACCAAGGCGCAATACATTCAAGATGGTGAATACGAGCTGACTAAAGTACCATTGGATCCGACCGATTTTTATGCGGAAATTATGGTTGATACGATCTATTTGAATGGGAAGTTCCATTTAGAGGCTCATACGAAGCCAGATGGTTCTCCTAAAACAGATATGGATTATTCAATGGGCAGAATCGAATTTTACGATAGTGAAACGGGAGAAAAATTATCGTCGGAGGACGGTTACCGTGGGGGGGTACTTCGTGGCTATATCAGTCGTGGCGGTGATCCAACATTCGTAGCCTACGGACTACACCCTAATAAAACCTATGATATTCGCCTGTTCTGGAAGGGTCACTTCTCAGGTTATATTAAAGGTTTCCAAGCGACATCCGTCAATGAAGATGGCTCAACCTATGTCGATCTAGACAAAGTGCTTGATTTTGGCCTTCTGAAAGCCGGTGATACAGACAAAAACAACCGCATCGACATCTATGATGTGGCCCTAGTGTCCCGCTACTTTGGCCTAAGCGCATATACCATGCTATACTTTAACCCGCCAATCGCAGGCAACGCCGACATCAACTTCGACGGCACCATCGACATCCTAGACCTAAGCTTCGTCACAACCAACTACGGCGAAATCGGCCACGACCCACTACCATGGGATGGCTGGTGGAATTAAGAAGAATGGTGATGGTGCCTGACACCAATCTCCTTTAATTTGGAAATTAGTTAACCTATTTGGACTCGGTTTGGTTTTTGGCCTTATCGAGTCCGAAATTAGGTTGGAGCGCGGGAAGGTTCCCGCGCTTCTTTTAAGAAGTTAATAAAAGTGTGAAATGTTGGGCATATGTAGGAAAACTTGGGCATAAACGTTAAAACTTGGGCATAAATCTAAAAACTTGGGCATTTGTACACGAAAGTTGGTAATAAAACTAAAAAGTTGGAAATAAGTGCTCAAAAGTTGGAAATAAAATTTTTTAGTTGGGCATAAACGTTAAAATTTGGACATATAGCCAAAAAGTTGGTAATAAACTTCCTCGTAAAATGCTCCAAATAGTGAAAAATTCTAAAAAACAGCGACCTTTTTTCAATTCCACCCCAAAAAAACAAATTTTCTTTCATTTTTTAATGAAAAAAAAAAATATGTAGCGCCACTATCCTTTCGAAACGACCTTTTCTATCCTTTTTAACTAGTATCCCCATCATTTGATCATTCATTTGCTTATTCCAATGAATCTTTCATTCCGATAAAATCTGTTCTCCCCCGCTACCCCGACAAATCAAACACCAAAAAAGAGAAGTCTGCAATAAACTTCTCTTCTTCATGGTGCCTGTCACCAATCAACTAAAATTTACCAAACGCACACCATCTTAATGGTGTTTCTTGCAGTTTCCATATCCAAAAGGAGCTACTGCGTTAATTCTATTAGGTGCAATACGAACTAATCCAGGGAATCCGTTATAGTTTGATAGAATGACATTTCCATTTTCGAATCCTTGAAACGTTCCGCATGCTGGTGGTTGACAATCATATTGTAGTTCAACCTGAATCCCAGGGCTAAGAGTTCTCAAGAAGTTAACGATTGGATTTTCGTAAACCACCACTTGAATCTCGTTGACTTTATGCTCATTTTCGTGGCCTCTATGCTCTTTTTCGTGGCGTCTGTGACTGTGACGGCAACCATCTCCGCAAAAATCCCAACTCATTTTATTCACCTCCACTTACATATTCATCCATATTGTACAGCCTATCGTGTTTTACTCGTTTTACGGTTAGTAGTCTTTGCAACAAAAATCAGCTGGAGCTACAGCATTAATTCGATTTGGTGCAATGCGAACCAGACCGGGAAAGCCATTATAGTTCGAAAGAAGCACATTTCCGTTCGAAAACCCTTGGAACGTCCCACAAGCCGGTGGTTGGCAATCATACTGCAGTTCAACTTGAATTCCAGGGCTTAGGGTTCTCAAAAACTGGACAATGGAATTATTGCCCCCTCCCCCTTGACCGGTACTCCAATCCCCTTGATCGCCGTATGAAAAATTTCCGTAATCACTCATGACATTTTCAACTCCTATCCGTAATCTCCCTATACCTTATGAAAAGTGGGAAGTTCTAGTATAGGCAGTAATCGTAGGGAAAGAGCGGAAGTTGTTACAAGCTTATGGAAACCGCATGTATGGTATCAGGGGATATTCTGACCAAACCTTTGAAAACTCCTAGATTTGAAAAAATAACATTGCCATCTTGTAAACCTTGGAAGATTCCAGACATAGGTGGCATACATCCAAACTGCACATTCACTGGAATTCCGGGACTTAATGTCAACAAAAAACGAATAATGCTTGCATTCTTCTCTGATTGAATAGGTAACACAGCGTGATTTTCAGCATCCCCCCAAAAAAACCGATTCCAAAATGAGTCATTCACCTATATCACCTCACCACAACTTATTCAATGTATAGGCATCATGTTTCAAAAATTTTAAAGAAAATACGGAGAGGGAGGCTTTTTTCACTCAAAATGCCTTTCATAGTATTAATGAAAGACATTTTGGAGCCAAGCCGGCATCATATATCCTTCATAAACTTATATCCCTTCCTTCCTCACCTGGAGGAAAATTCGTACCATATGGATCTTTAGCTGCTTCATCATCCTTAAAAAACCTACCAGAAATAATATCGTCAACGTCGTTATCACAGAAATGATGGTCGTCAATATGATCACTTTTTTATGTTCTTTCATAAAAAGTAAAACCCCAATATTTTTCTCAACCTAAAATAAAATATAGCAGCCAATAAATAAGAAGCTTAAAACCAATATACCCTCTACTGATTTTTAAAATATCGACCGCCTTTGTTTTACACTGTTTATATAGACATCCCTTTCCTTCT
The DNA here is from genome assembly GCF_054786815.1 of Pseudoneobacillus rhizolycopersici. Lineage (NCBI taxonomy): Bacteria > Bacillati > Bacillota > Bacilli > Caryophanales > Bacillaceae > Pseudoneobacillus > Pseudoneobacillus rhizolycopersici. The sequence goes on from NZ_JBTOOE010000010.1 coordinate 144,775, forward strand.
TCTTGTAAAATAAATGTAATTTCTGTCGAAAAAAGGGGGATTTTGCTGAAAATGGATTTTAAGAGAGTAATAGGAAGAAGATGGGTTCTACTCGTTTTAGTGTTTTTTCTAATTGCGGATAGTTTATCAGGATTGGCACGTGCGTCCAGTGGCGACGACACCGTGACCTTTACTGATAAAAATCTAGAGAAAGCGATTAGGCAGGAAATCTCTAAACCCAGTGGTGCCATCTACAAGAGTGATTTAGAAGTAATAACTCAGTTGTTTTTAGGAAGTTCCAATATTAAGAGTCTTAGCGGAATCGAGAACCTGCCGAATCTTGCCTTTGCTGAATTTTCAAGCAACCAAATTACCGATATTACACCACTAGCATCCTTAGAGGCGTTAAGCGGACTGTTCCTAAATAATAATAAAATTAGCAAACTGCCAAAAATGGACAAGCTGAAAAATCTTAAACAGCTGGAACTTGGAAACAATCAGATCAAGGATCTAACCAATCTTTCTAGCCTAAAAGGAGCAAGTGATTTACAAAGTCTTGTCCTTTCAGGCAATGGAATCTCCAATCCTGCTGCGGTTAGTTCAGTAAGTCAAGTAGAGTTTCTGAACTTAGGAAATAATAAGCTAACCACCTTGCCTGACTTGTCTAATTTTAAAAATTTAAACCAACTATTCTTATATAAAAATCAACTTACATCGCTGGGCGGATTAAAGAACATGCCGAAGCTTAAGGAACTAGATATATCCGAAAACCAACTAACTAATATTACTAGCTTAGCTCCTATGAAGCATCTGACATCCATAGACCTTTCGAAAAATAAACTGAAGGACGTCTCGGCATTATCCTCTTTGGAGAATCTATCGATACTGAAACTGAGCGGAAATCCGATTGCAACCTATAATCCTTTAAAGGGAATTTATCGCAATCTGACCGAGATGGATTTTAGCATGCCATTACCGAACGTGACCGTTTCACATTCAACGAATTCGATTGTGCCAACATCTGCCAATAAAGAACCAAAAGCGATTGATAACTATTGGGAGCTGAGTACACATCTTCATCCCAAAGCCAATCTGACGTTCACCGATAAAGAAGTGGCGGAAGTATATTACAAAGTGAAAAAAATCGTTTCGCAAACCTTGAAGCCTGGCATGACAGATTTTCAAAAGGTACTCGCCCTTCATGATTATTTGGTGGATTCGGTTGAATACGATGTCGATACGTACTTCCAAGGCAAGGATTCTCCTCATTCCTATACGCCGTATGGTTCGTTGATAAAAGGACTTGCGGTTTGTGATGGCTATTCCAGAGCGATGGATTTACTTCTAAAGGCTGCTGGGTTCAAAACCTATTGGATTACCGGGGATGTCAAAAACTTTGGTTGGGAAGGTCATTCATGGAACCTAGTCTATTTAAATGGCCAGTACTATCATATCGATACGACTTGGAATGACCCAATCAGTATGAGTGGGAAAAATTTAGGCATCAAACGTTATCATTATTTTCTATTATCGGATGAACAAATCAATCGCGACCACCGTTGGGAAAACAAAGACTTTCCTAAGGCAACTAGCACCAAGTGGACGCCACTGCGAAATATCTTGAACCAAGAAACGATACTAGCAGGTTCTCGCCAAGGCGACTGGATTTATTTTAGAAATGACTGGGACGGACAAAAGCTATATAAAATTAAGGTCGATGGAACGGGCGAAAAGAAACTTTCCAATGACGTTGCCGTAGACGTAGCTGTCGATGGGGATTGGGTTTACTATTCTAAGGACTATACTGGTTCCTATTTAACGAAAATAAAAACCGATGGGACTGGTAAAAAGGTACTGAACAGTGACCTCACAGCCAACATCAAGCCTTATGGGGAATGGGTTTTTTACCTAAACATTCAAGACCATAATATTTACAAAGTAAAAAAAGACGGAACAAAACGCACAAAAGTCAGCAACACCAAAGTCTACCAGCTCAACAAAGTCGAAAAAAACTGGATATACTTCCTCAACTTCAACAACGAGCCATACAAAATGAAACTCGACGGTAGTGGATTACAGAAAATGTGAAACACGGGAACGGTTTTACCGTTCCCTTTTTCATGAAAAAAACGCACGTCGGAAAATGAGCTAAATTTCCCCTCGTGCGCTTTTATTTATTTGGTCTCAAAACACGGATTTTAGTAAAAAATATATCCGTATACAGTGCGAAAAATGTTGCATTTTGTAATGGTGCAACGAACCTTATCAATTAGCCTCCAATTGTAAATTCAATCAAACGTTTGTTTGAAAATTGATATTTTCATATAGTAGTTTCAAAGTTCGTTGAAAACTATTACCATAAAGAACTTTCTCCTATCTATTCTAGCCTCGATTCTAGAACCCTCATTTTGTCTAAAAGACGACTTCTATTGGACACTTTGAACTCTAGGCAAACCCCTTTTGTCCAATAGAGGCTTCCTATTAGACAGTTTGGACTTCCAGGGACCTCATTTTGTCCAATAGAAGCCTCCTATTGGACAGTTTGACCTTCCACCAAACCTATTTTGTCTAATAGACGACTCCTATTGGACAGTTTAACCTTTCATCAAACTCATTTTGTCCAATAGAAGACTTCTTTTGACAGTTTGGCTTCTCATCAACCTATAAAGTCCTCTAAACAACTTCCCCCTGCAGCTTAAGACTCTCAAATCCACGAAAGGCAATGCTGTTGCGACGGGCAGGTTCTTCTAGTAACATCGGGTTCTGCAAACGTGTGACCAATTTTTCTAAGGCGATTTGTCCTTCTAATCTTGCCAGTGGAGCACCTAGGCAAAAATGCGGTCCGGAGGCGAAGGACATGTGCTTAATGTTTTTCCGTGTAATATCAAATTGTTCAGGATTTTCATTGATGGCTGGGTCATAATTGGCTCCGCCAAGAGCAATGAACATGAAGTCGGCTTTTTGAATGGACTGCCCCTGAAATTCAAAATCCTCACCGGCAATTCGCGATGTTAATATCACGGGCGATTCATAGCGCAACGTTTCCTCTACCGCAGATGGAATCAGCGATAAATCATTTTTCAACGCTTCGTACTGAGAAGGATGCTTAAGTAACAGATAATATCCGTTCGTAATGAGATTGACCGTCGTTTCATGACCGGCGATTAAAAGAAGCAAGCAGGTTGAAATCATTTCCTGTTCATTTAGTCGATCCCCTGACTCCCGGGCGGCAATTAAACCGCTAATCAAATCCTCTTTCAGATTTTTGCTTCGCTCCGCAATCAAGTCGCGGAAATAATCGGACGCCTCTTTAATATCTCCCGCTACACTTTCTAAATCCTGGAAGGTTGTATTAAAATCGATAAATTTCACAAATGCATCCGACCATTTGCGGAACAAGTGACGGTCCTCTTTGGGCACCCCTAATAGCTCGGTAATCACGAATACGGGTAGTAAATAGGAAAAATCACCGATGAGCTCATGCTCGATTTTCCCTTTCCAATCATCTAATAGATAATCAGCGAGTTCGCTAATGGTTGGTCTAAGCTTCTCAACCATCCGTGGCGTGAACGCCTTATTCACTAAGTTCCGAAGCCTCGTGTGGTCCGGCGCATCACGGAATAACATCATATTATGATTTAACTGTACAGCCGGCTTCACACTGTCTGGAATAACGGCCATCTGCTCAGGAGGGAACACCTTCCTTCCCTCACGAATAAAACGCGAGTCTTTTAGCACAGCTTCCACTTCTCTATAGCCTGTAACCAACCATCCCTTCATTTGAAAAAGCTCTGTTTTCAATATCGGACTTTGCGACCGTGCCATCTCAAAAAATCGATACGGATTGTGAATAAACTGCTCTGGATTAATACCCGTTTGATTATACAAATCCCCCAACTCCTAACCTTCTTATTCTTACTATTAATATTATAGAAATGGTAAGGAATTCCTGCTTTTTGAAAAACTATGGTGCCTGTCACCAATCTCCTAATTTAACCCAATTACCCCCCTACTCACTCTCACCCCCAAAAATAAAGGGGATTGGGTGAATAGTTATAGTGTCTGGTTATTATTTAGGATTTAGTAAATTGGTAGATTGGTAGGAGGTATCATGCGGGTATTATTTTTATTTTCGTTTACTATAGTAATTTCTTTTTTGCTTTTTTCTGCTTCAACGGAGGCTTCGACGATTGTCGATACGACGAATACATACAGTTATGAGGAAATGGTGGAGGATATCAAGGCTTTAAAAAGCAGCTATCCAGAAATCATCACCTATCAAAGCATTGGAAAATCCGAATTCCAGCGAGACATTTACGCCGTTAAGGTTGGCAAAGGCGAAGAAACGGTCTTCATCAATGGAAGTCACCATGCACGGGAATGGCTGACCACGATCCTTATCATGGAAATGATCGAGCACTACTCGAAATCCTACTACGCCAACGCCCTAGTGGGAAATTTTTACGCAAAGGACATGTTAGATGAAATCTCGCTCGTCTTTGTACCGATGGTGAACCCGGATGGCGTCACTCTTCAACAGCGCGGGTTAAAGGCTTTCCCCAAGAGTCATCATCCGAAACTCTTAGCAATGAATGATGGCAAAAGTGATTTTACCCGCTGGAAAGCGAATGCAATGGGAATTGACTTGAATCGACAATATCCTGCGAATTGGAATTCCCCGTCCACCCCAAGCAAGCCCTACTACATGGGCTATAAAGGCAGCCGCCCTTTCCAAGCGAAAGAAGTGATTGCCCTGCGCGACTTTACTTATAAAATGAAGCCCAAAATATCGGTTGCTTACCATACATCCGGTCGAATTCTTTACTGGCATTTCCACAATAAAAACGTCGACCGTGATTATCGTCTGGCCAAAATGTTCAGCAACACAACGGGCTACCGATTAGTTGCCCCCGTGGCCAATCCAACCGGTAAGGGCTATACCGACTGGTTCATTCAGGAATTTGGGTTGCCAGCCTTTACTCCCGAGCTCAGCTATAGCGTTGGTGAGCGGCATGTCCCGGTTTTGGTGTTTCCTGAAGAATGGCGTCGGAACGAAACAATCGGTTTATGGCTACTCGCTGAAAGCTACAGGCTTAAATATCCTACTAAAATCATTCGGCCATTCGAAGAAAATGTGGCCTTAGGAGAAACCGTTTATGTGTACGACCAACCGTCTTTTTTAACTCGTAAAAATGAAAAACTAACGCAACAGCAATATATTCGGACACTCGAAAACGAACGGAACTGGTATCATATTGAGACGACTGTCGGAAACAAATGGGTTTATCTTCCGTACAAGTTGGCCACCTTCCCTGAAAGGGTGTACCTAGATATTCCAAAGGACCATTGGGCCTATACATCAACGAAGAACAACAACGAACGCGGCTGGATAAATGGCGTGACCGCTACCCATTTTGGCGCTAACAATGGTTTAACAAGAGAACAACTAGCCGTCATTCTCGTCCGCGCTCTAAAACTTCCGATAAGCACACCAGAGCAGCCTAGCTTTACCGACGTTTCGACCAACCATTGGGCCTATAGCTACATCGAAACAGCCAAAGCAAACGGAATCCTTAACGGCGTCGCTCCACTCACTTTCGGAAAAGGAAAAACCGTCACTAGAGAACAAATCGCCGTCATCATCGCAAGGATCTCGGGAAAGACCCCGACTACCTTGGACAGCTCTTTCACAGACGTGGCACCAACCCATTGGGCCTACCCTGAAATTACACTAATGAAAGAACTCGGAATCTTTCAAGGAATCAACGGAGCATTCCACACCGGACAAAAACTAACCCGAACACAACTCTCAGACGTACTCGATAAAATCAATCAACAATACCCCGAGTTTTTTGAATAAGGAGATTGGTGCCTGTCACCAATCTCCTATTTTTTGTCATACGAAGACCGATGCCTGTCACCAATCTCCTAATTTTTCCCACTAACCCCAGCGCTTTTTCTTCATTAACACTGCCCATACATTGAAAAACGAAATGGATTATGATAATATTTAGACATAAAATATTTAGATGTCTAAATAACTAAGGAGGTTGATAGGTAAAGGAGACTTTTATTAAATGCATCCAAAATAGAAGGTAACAAAAAGATTTCACTAGTAGTGATATTTTAGTAAATAAAGTGCAAGCATAAGATATGGCTAATAAACAAAACCAGATCAAGGTAAGCAAAAAGTTCACACCAATATATAGAGAAATGAGGAATATGAAATGGGTAGATTAACAAACAAGATTGCGATTATTACAGGTGGCGCTTCCGGAATTGGTGAAGCAATGGTGGACCTATTTAGCGGGGAAGGTGCAACGGTCATTGCCGCTGATATCAATGAAGAAGCCTTAGAAAGAGCAAACCAAAAGGAAAACGTTTATGGAATGAAATTGAATGTGGCCTCCGATGACGACTGGCAAGCTTTAGCAAAAGAAGTGTATGAACGTTTTGGAAAAATCGATATCCTTGTCAACAACGCTGGGATTTCATCAGAAAAACCTTTCCAAGACATAAACCTAGACGATTGGCAGAAAATGCTAGCGATTAATGGATTCGGTCCATTTGCCGGCATCAAGCATGTGGCTCCCTATATGGCCGAGCAAAAGCAAGGTTCGATTATTAATATCTCTTCTTATACAGCCCAAATTGGTCAGGGATTTAACCACTACTCCGCCTCAAAAGGCGCTGTACGTGCGATTTCAAAAGCAGCTGCAACGACCTTTGGCTGGCAAGGTGTCCGTGTGAATACATTGTTCCCGGGAATCATCGAAACACCGATGACGCAAAATCTAAGCGCTTCGAAGGACCTTCTTGGTCGATTAATTCAAGCAACACCGCTGCAACGCCTTGGCAAACCAATGGACATTGCCAACGCAGCATTATTCCTAGCCTCAGACGAATCAGCGTACATCACAGGTGCAGAAATCGTGATTGATGGTGGCTTCTCAGCACAATAGCATGTTATCCTTAAGACAAGCCCTGACTACGTTGCAGGGCTTGTTTGGTAGAAAGCGAGGATGGACGTAATGAAAGAACAAACAATTTTTGAACTTATTCATAATATGGATAAAGTGACCAATCAACTCATTATCCAATGGAACAAACTATTTAACGAAGACCTTGGCATCTCCCATATCCTTGTCCTCGCCCATTTGAAGGAATCCGGAAAAAGCCGACCTTCCGATATTGCTAGGATTCTAGGATTAACCCCTCCCACGTTAACCCATCTATCAGAAAAGCTCGTGAAAAAAAATCTAGCCATTCGCATCACGGACGAATCAGACCGGCGAATCGTCTATTTGGACATCACGGATAGTGGGATAGACATGGTACATAAAGCCAATCAGGAAGGCATTCTCCTTAGAAAAAATCTTTTCGATAAATTGTCGGAACCAGAAGTCCAGCAATTGCTAAAAATTTATGAGAAATTAAATGGATGATAGGCCTCTAAGATAAATTCGTAGGGGCAGGTAGACATAAGGTGAAAAACAGTAATGGTGCCTGTCACCAATCTCCTATTTTATTCCAGATGATAAGTAAAAAAATAAGAAAAAAGCCAAGGGCGTTTAGTTGGCTTTTTTCTAAACATATTGGGGGAAGAACTGAAAGCCTTTTAAAAAATGGAGAGATGGATTTTTTAAGAGGCTTATGAGTATATAATGGACAACATCATTTCCTTTTAAACAAAGAAATAAAACTGGCAGTCTCCACAGATAAGGTTCACTGTAATTCATGGAACTTGATGTTAATGGTAGCTATCATTTGCCATAGGTGGGGACTCCAACCACCCTTTGTCGATTAGGATATTAGCAGCGTCATCAACAAATAATCCAACATTCATTAGCGCCTTTCCATATAACAAACTGAGATCCCTTCTTCCGTTTACCGCCATTGAATTCCCGAACGACCTTATTTTCATGGAGAACATATCTACTTTATGAAAGAGCATGATTTTGTCGGAAAAAGGAGGATAGGTCGACGGTAATACTAGATGATCAATGAAAGACGGTGATGGCAAATGCTCGTCTTGAAGTTTATCCATAAACTGTTTGACTAATTTATCTGTCATATCTACCCCACGTTTAAACAATGCCTTAATCTTTTCATCCTTAACGGTACGATAAAAAGCCAATATTAACGCCTTACTAGCTATGTTATTCTCAATATTGTCATATAGATGTGTAATTTCTAACGCATGTAGAGGGCGAACTTCTCCAACAAAATCATTTATGAAACTGTGTTTTTTAATAAAATCTGGTCCCCCCGGTGTTGGAATAGTCGGTGGTTTGGCAATAAATTTCCTTTCATATAAAACATTATTAATTTGACCTAATAAAATTGTCGTACATTGATTACAATAAACAAAAAATTCTCTCACATCCTCCCTTAAAACGATGGGAATGGCGACGGCATATAAACTAAGACCTGCCTTAGCTACGTATTTCAAATAATGTACATAAAATTGGTCCTCGAATAATCGCGGGGCACCCATATTCACATCCTCCTCCGAAAAACCAGCAGGGATTGGGAAATTCACTTCCTCAAATAATTTTTCAGCCTTTCTCATAAAATCTCTACTTAATGCTATACCATTTTCAAGCAGTGTACGAATATATTCATCTTCGCAATGCTGAAGAAAGTACGGTAGGATTTGAGACGACATACTATTTCCAATGTAGGTAGCCCACAGTTTACCTATTTCAATTGATGTAAAAGGCTGCGCCTCATTTAAAGCGTCCGCACTTAAATGAATAGGTTTCATCACATCCATTGGCTGTAAATCCATTCGGTGGCTCCTTTCTTACCATGTTTTGTTTAGGGTAACCATGAATAGAGAATTTACTCTAGGTAAAACAGTTGATTTTAGTTTGGTAAAAATATTAAAGCAAAGAACAAATACTACCGTTTTTAAAACAGTTCAAAGCTTTTAAAGGTGAACAGCATGTATATAGAGTCATCTTAGGATAAAATCTAAGAGCTTGTAAATGACATTGGGAAGAAAAACATTCTCATCTATTGGGGATGGTTTTTTCTCGTAGGATGATTGTTCCTCGGTATTAGGAATGAAAGTAAAAGGGTTGTACATAAAATGTACAAGTTCTTATTTTTAATGTGGAGTGGTTAGATGAATGTAGGGATGATCATCAGTTACATATTTTTTGGGGTTAACATTAGCTGCTCCCATTGGTCCGGTTAATGCGGCCAGATTGGACAAAGGTATTAAAAATGGATTTTGGCATGCCTGGGTCGTTGGAATGGGGTCCATGATCGCAGATGGAATCTTTATGCTATTGGTATTTCTCGGCTTAGTTAAGTTTATCGAAATACCGATTGTGCAAATCTTTTTGTGGTTATTTGGAGGGTTTATCCTTCTCTATTCTGGAATAAAAAGTATAGTAAAAGCCAATATTCTCGTACTTAATAACAGCCGACAAAAGGAATCATTATTAAAGTGTTTTATTACTGGATTTATTATGTCGATTACGAGCCCAATGTCAATCTTGTTCTGGTTAGGAATCTATGGATCTGTCTTAGCGAAAACGATTACCACCTATGACAGCAGCCTTCTATTTCTTTATAGCAGCATGATATTTGTGGGCCTCACACTCTGGGATATCTTTGTTGCCTTCCTCACCACCAGCTTCCGAAAATATCTAAATTATAAAAGCCTCATGGCCATCTCCATCCTATCCGGCATCTCACTAATCGGATTCGGCCTATACTTCAGCTACCAAGGCATTAAAACCCTTTAACACTTTAAAGCACTGGGGGGACAGTCCCCCAGTGCTTTAAAGTGTTAAAGGGCTTTCCAAACTTTTTTTTGCATGATGAGTGCAACGATTCCAATGATGAACACAAAGAAGATACCGACAAAGAAACCAAATCGGATGCTTTTTTCCATTAAGGTGCCCGTGACAGCTGCTAGCAATAATACGATGCCAAAAAAAGCTAATATTTTTCCAAAGGCTTTTATTTCCAATATACGCAGTGAGGAAATAATAATAAACAACCAATTGAACAAAATCAAAATTCCCGCAGCAGTGGTAATATACTCATAAATTTTCCCTGGCAAGAGTAATGCCGTGATAATCGATGCTAGTAAACCTAACGTTGCAAGCCCTAGAGACGGAAGAGGAAGCTGCTTCCACTTTTTTAATTTCTTTGAGAAAAGCTTCGGTGCATCCCCTCCTTCGGCTAACGTTACCAAAAGGGTTGTTACTCCAAATAATGATGCGGTCATCGTTGAGAAGCCGGCAATAATAATGGCCCCATTAAATGCATGCGGAAAAAAGCCTAAATGATAATGTTCCATGGCCGTCACGAAGCCACTTTCCTTATGATTAAATTCTTCGTAAGCTACCATATATACGGCAAGAGCAAGCGAAATCACATAAATGATTACTAATAAAATCAACATGATAATACCTGCTTTTGGTGCATCTTCCTTCTTTTTTAGCCTTGTTGCCATTAGCCCAATGACTTCTATCCCCCCGTAGGCATAAAAGGCATAAATAAGCGAAGCCCAAAAGCCTTTGAACCCTTCAGGAAAAATCTCCTTAGAGGATGTAGGCATTCCAGGATGTTTCGGGTCACCAGAGATGCCACCAAATAATGCAACAAAGGCAAGAATAATAAACATAATAATGGCAGAGGTTTTGATTATAGCTAGCAAATTTTCTACCTTATCAAACCCACTTGTTCCGGTTAAGACAACAATAATAGACAAAATGGCATAGCCTGCAGCAAACAACCATAAAGGAATATGTGGAAACCAAAACTGAGAAAGAATTGATAGAGCTGTTAATTGGCTTCCCATGATAAGAATGTTTGAACTCCAATAATTCCAGCCACAACTAAATCCGGCCCAACGACCAAAAGCCTTATTGGCATAATAACAAAATGACCCATCTTGGGGATCTTTAGCGGTCATTTTAGCCAATAAATTATAGACAATATAGGTTCCAAATGCTGCTAATAGGAAGGATAGAACAATAGATGGGCCTGTTATTTTTATTCCGATGGTTGATCCTAAAAAATAACCAGTACCAATAGTACAGCCCACTCCAATTAAAGATAACTGCCACCAATTCAGGTCTCCTTTTTCGTTTCCCTTACTTTTACTGGACCCGACACTTGGATTAAAAAAATCCATACCATCCCTCCTTCACCAACTACTATCATTCGGTATTTTATGGTTCTTATGTAATTAAGATAGGAGGAATTACTAGGAAAATTCGCTGACAAAAAAACTTTTGCTTTTTAAAAAAATGGGCCATTAACTAGATGATTTCTCTCCTAGCATTGTCCGATAAATTTGAGTGTACATACTTCCTTGGACAATATTCTCAATAAAAAACTCTTCAATTAGCTTTTTATATTCCTCATCCTCAAACATCTTTTTATTTTGCAATTCCATTTCCGCTAGACCTTCATAAGTTGCTAGCAATGCATACGTATGGTCTTTTCCAGTTATAGGGGCTAATATCTCAACCTTGTGATCGTATTTCTCATTACGAAAAGCTTGAATGGCTTTTACATTTTTCAACGCTTCACCAAATTTATCTTGTTTTATTTCAAAAGTAATATAGACAATAACAGACATTTCCTGCCTCCTACATAAATACAGTGATTTAGATTTACCTGTCTTATCAGACAGCATGTATTATTATTTCCTGTATTAGTTGCAAGTATGTCTAAAAACATGACGATGAAAAAGAATATCATGGGAAAATAGAATATACCGCTACTGAAGAGCGTGTTTGGAATAGAGTGAATGGTGGAAGGTAAATATGGAAGTTTCGGTTTTATCAGAAACTTCTCATGTAGAAACATAAAAAAACAACCCTTCCGGGTTGTTTTCCATTTGCCTGGCGACGTCCTACTCTCACAGGAGGAATCCTCCAACTACCATCGGCGC